>JAZSAO010000455.1:0-6306 GCA_045601945.1 Faecousia sp.
GCACCTAAGACCCCTGTAGAAACCCCGCCCAAGGTGGAGGAACCCCGTCCTGAGACGGAACCTACAGCAAGCTTAGAGGCCCGTTTGGAGAAGGTGGAAGCCCTTCTTGCGGCCTTTGAACAGAAGACTAAGAACCAAGAACCTCAGGAGGCGTCCTATGGGGCTTCCATCCGTGCCAAGGAGGAGGAACGGCAAAAGGCTCGGGGCGCGCAGATCCTTGCTACCCTCCGGGCACAGGCAGAAGAGGCACGGAAGATCTACCCCAAGCTGTCACTGGAACAGGAGGTCAAGGATCCCCGTTTCGTGGAACTGCTGAAATGCGGGCTGGATGTCCGTTCTGCCTTTGAGATCGTTCACAAGGATGAGATCATGACCGCATCCATGGAATACGCCGCCCGTGAGATGGAACGAATGATCACCAATAAGATCATGGCAGATGGCCTTCGCCCTGTAGAAAACGGTGGCAATCACGGCCCTGCCGTAACAAAGACCGATGTAAAATCTATGACCCGTCAGGAGCGGAAGGAACTGATCCGTCGCGTCCGCGCCGGAGAAAAGATCACCCTGTAATGAGAAAGGAAGGATGTATATGAAGAATAAGAACACTCGTAACGTAGATCTGCAGATTTTTGCAACCCAAACAACCGCAACAGAGGGCCTGTCTTCGGAGATGAAGACCTTCTATGATATGAATCTCATTGATGAAGCAAGTCCCAATCTGGTTCACGACCAGTTTGGACAGAAGCGTCCCATTCCCGCAAACGGCGGTAAGACCATCGAATTCCGTAAGTTCAGCCCCTTGCCCAAGGCTACCGCCCCTCTGACCGAGGGCGTGACTCCCGACGGCAACAGCCTGAATGTTACCACTGTTTCCGCAACGGTCAATCAGTACGGTGATTACATTGTGCAGTCCGATGTGCTGGAACTGACGGCTCTGGACAACACCATTTTGGAGGCGGCAAAGCTGTTGGGCAGACAGGCAGGTGTTACCCTGGACACAGTGGTTCGTAACGTGCTTCACACCGGCACCAACGTGACCTACTGCCCCAAGAAGGCCCCAGACGGTACGGAAACCGAGGTAACTTCTCGTGCAGATCTGGATGAGAGTGCCATGCTCACCGTAGATGTTGTCAATCAGGTGGTAGCAAAGCTTCGCGCCCAGAACGCGCCTACCATTGACGGCAAGTACATTGCCATTATCCATCCCTATGTGGCATACGACCTTATGCGAGATCCCGAATGGATCGATGCCCACAAGTATGCCGCGGCCCAGTGCTTGTACGAAGGGGAGATCGGCGAAATGGGCGGTGTCCGTTTTGTCCAGTCTACGGAAGCCAAGGTCTACACCGGTGAGGGCTGTCCCAACGGTCTGGCGGTTTTCGGCTCTCTGTTCTTTGGTGACGGCGCTTACGGTGTTACGGAGATTCAGGGTGGCGGTCTGGAGACCATTGTGAAGCAGAAGGGCAGCGGCGGTACTTCTGACCCCTTGGATCAGAGAAGCAGTGTTGGCTGGAAGGCACTGAAGACCGCAGAGATCCTGATCCCCAACTATCTGGTTCGCGTAGAATCCTGCTCTAAGCGATTCTCCTCCACCGCACAGGAAAACTAAGGAGGGAAAGGGATGGCTACCGTGAAAAAGGACAATACCGTTACCATTCGCCTGCCGAAGACCCGTGAACTGCAGGAAGATGTCTTTGTATCCGTGAATCAGCGTACTTGGCTCATTCGTCGGGGGGAAACCGTAGAGGTTCCCACTTGTGTAGCAGAGGTTTTACGGCATTCCGAGACCATGGCAGAAAGAGCGCTGGCCTTTGACAGCCGGGTAAGTAAGTAAGATTGAAGGGCTGTGATAGGATGATGGACTTTGCATTTGTGACTTTGGAGGAGGTGTTGGAGGGGATCGACAGTTTGAAGCCTAACAGCTTTTCTCGTGAGGAAAAGGTGGGCTGGTTATCGGCCTTAGACGGACAGATCTTTCGGGAGATCATTGCTGTCCATGAGGGGGCTGTGGCACCGTCCTTGCCTTATGATCCAAACAGAGGCAACTGCAGGCTTCTTGTCTCCGAACCTTATGGTCGGGAATTGTATTTGGCATTTCTGGAAAATACCATGGATCATTACAACGGAGATACCCTTCGGTTCAATAATTCCTTGGAACGCTTTGCTGCCCTGTACAATAACTTTTTCCGCCGATATCACAGCGATCATCTTCCCCTTGGGGGAAAGCGGAAATTTTGGTAAGGAGGGCAGGGTATGAAATTTATTCGGAAAAGACAAATTCCCCGATCACGGTATTTTCAAGGGGCCTTCTTGGGCTACAGCCCACGACTTCCCACAGACAGCCGTCACTGGTTTCATGAAGAGAATCTTTCTTCCCGCTCCTTTCCCTTGCTTCGCCCCAGAGCCCAACGGAGGAAGCTTCTGGACCTTCCTCTTACGGCACTGGGATCCATGGACGGGATCTGCTATCTGTCAAACAACGTGCTGTACTACGGGGATCGGCAAATGAAGCTGCCCCTGTCCGGGGGAGAAAAGGAACTTCTGTCCTTTGGTGCCTATCTACTGGTTTTGCCGGATATGGTAGCGGTCAATACGGTGGAGGACACCTTTGACTTTTGCCAAATCAGCCGAGAGTTTCAGCTTCCTCTGGGGATTTGCTGGTGCCATGGGGATGGGACTCCCTTGGAAGGTGTGGTGGAGGATACGGAGCCACCGGCCAATACCCAACAATTCTGGGTGGATTCCAAAGAAGATGCCTATATTCTAAAGAAATTCTCCGAAGAATTAGGAAAATGGCTCCCTGTGGAGCCCACCTATATTCGTCTGTGGGGAGAATCCATCGGAGCGGAATTTCCTAAGGACAGTCGCATTTTGGTAGAAAAATGTCCCTATCTTGCTCCCATTGTGGGAACGGGACTTTTAAGGGTCTATGACAGCGGTCGCGACTATTTGGTATTGGAGGGATCCATTACGGGTACCCGTGTGGAGACACCCCTTCTCCAATTCACTCTGACCTCCCCTGTCCCCAAAATGGATCATGTCATTGCCCACGAAAACCGACTCTGGGGCTGTCGTTACGGAACAGATCACCATGGGAACTTTGTCAACGAGATCTATGCTTCCGCATTGGGGTGTATCGATCAGTGGTACAGCTTCCGAGGGTTGGCATCGGACAGCTACACCCTGTCTCTGGGTGCGGAAGGGCCCTTTACAGGGGCGGCGGTGGTGGGGGGATGCCCTGTGTTCTTCAAGGAGCAGAGCATTCATAAAATTTCCGGTTCCCGTCCCTCTACCTATCAGATCCGTAGTACGGTCTGTATGGGGGTGGCTTTCGAAAGCCACAAGAGTCTTGCACTGTTAAATGATACTGCTATTTATTTGGGGAGAGACGGCTTCTATGCTTATGACGGCTCCTTTCCCGTAAAAATCAGTGGGGATCTGGATGGGCAGACCTATACCAAAGGAATCGGTGGGGTCTTAGGTCAGGTCTATTACGGCGCGGTATTGGAGAATGGAAAAGACCCCGTCCTTATGACCTATGACGGAGTCAATGGCCTGTGGCATCGAGAAACCGGCTTGCGCCCCAAGGAATTTCTGTCTACAAAGGGGATCCTGTATTACCGTACGGAAGCATCGGGTCTTTATGCCATAGGCACGGAGGAGGGGGAGCCGGCGGAGCCGCCTGTTATATGGGAAGGTGTGACCTCCATGTTTCGGGAAGAAAAGCAGGGGAAAGGATATTTTACAGGGCTGAGTCTTCGATTGACTCTCCCCTTAGGGAGTCAGGTGAGTCTCTTTGGGGAGTACGATTCCACAGGAGCGTGGGAGCCTTTAGGCACAGTGGGAGGCAAGGTCCGGGGCAGTAAAGAAATCTTCTTCCCCATTCGACGGTGCGATCATTTTCGCCTGAAGCTACAGGGACGGGGAGATGCCCTTATACACACATTAACCATAACAATGGAGGGATAAAAATGTTTTTGGAAAAGCCGAAGCTATACCGAGACGGAGACCTGAAAAGCCGTTTGGAGGCCATGGAGCGGTATTTATACCGTCTGGTATGGGAACTGGAAACCATTTTAGAGACACTGGAAGGAGGCAAGGAAAATGGGAAAGACCTATGATCCCTCTGTGGATTATATGAAAAAGATGGAGGAAGCCGCCCAAAAGGGGGACTTTGAGCAGGCTGCTTATTACGAGGAAAAGCGAAACGAAAAGATCAAGGGAGAAGGCCTGAGTCAGTACACCCTGACCCACAATTACGAAGCCTATCTTCCCCAAACCACCAAGAAGAAAATGGAGGAGATCTTTCAAAAGCTGGAGGCGAGGGAGCCCTTTTCCTATGACCTTCAGGGGGACAAGCTCTATGCGCAATATCGAGACCGCTATTCCCAAGCAGGAAACCTTGCCAAAGAAGATGCCACCGCACAGGCCGCGGCTCTTACCGGGGGATACGGCAATTCCTACGCTGTGACACTGGGGCAGGCGGCCTATGATCGAGAAATGGAACGGCTGGAGGCCCTTGTACCCCAGCTGTACGATCGTGCCAAGGAAGCCTACGATGCCGAGGGAGACAGTCTTATGGATCAATATCAGGCCTTGGCAAAGGAATTGGAACAGGAAGAAAAGCTGGCCTTGGAACAGGAGAAGATGGAGCAACAGCGGCTGAAGGAAGAACAGCAGAGGGAACAGGATCGCCTCGCTGCCGCCGCAAAGGCGGAGAAAGAAGAACGGGACAAGGCCTATTCTCTGGCGCTGTCTATGCTGAACCAAGGTCTTATGCCCTCGGATGAATTACTGGATAGATCCGGTCTCAATGGAAAGGATGCACAGGCCATTTACGGTGCAAACCAACCCAAGTCCGCAGGGGGTGCATCCGGAAACGGTGCTTCCTCGGGCTCCGGTGGCGGAAAGGGCAATTCCACAGGAGGCAAACAAACCTCTTCCGGCACCGGCTCCTCTTCTGCCGGGAACAAGGGGAAGGATCTGACCAATACCCTGTGGGAAAAACTCCGCACTGCCTATGCCGCCGGAATGAAATCCGGTGATCTGCAGAATTTCTACGGGCTTCACAGCATGATGGAGGCCCAAGGCTACAATGTTTCTCCCTTTGACACATGGGCAAGACAGACCTACGGCAAGGACTATTCCACAGGGAAAGAAAAGACCATTCACTGGCAGAGCGTTCTGGATCTGGGCTACGGCCCCATTGGAGAAGACCGTCTGCAACAGCTGTTAGCCGCAGGGATCATTGAGCAGTACACCCAAGGGGATTATATTTATTTCAAAAAGGCTCAAGGCACACCTGCTCTCCCCAAGGGCTATGGAAACTGAGAAAGGGGGCTCGGCTATGGAGCCAATCGTGTATCGACTGTCTTTAGACGTCCACGGGGTGGATCCCCAAGGGATCCTTCCTGTAAAGATCGGGGATACCGCCCGCGCCCTGATGATCACATTACGGGAGCGCGGGGTACCCTATGTGCCCCAAGGGGAAGTACAAGCTATTCTGACAGCCAGAAAGGCTGACGGGAAGATTCTGATGGAGCCTTGCCGGGTGACGGAAGAAGGCATATATTATCCCTTTTCTTCCCAGCTGACAGCGGTGGTGGGGGAGACCCTATGTGAACTTCGCCTTTATGGGGAAGAAGGACAGCTGCTCACCTGTCCCCGTTTTGTTCTTCTGGTTTCCGATCAAGTGGTAAAGGATGGGGAAATCGTAGAATCCTCTTCGGAATTTACGGCTTTGAAGGAACTTTTGGAGGAAACCCGTCAGATCCGCGACCGCTGGCAGGAATTGCTGGAGAAAGGGGAATCTCCCGAACCCTTACCCCAAGCCTTAGAGGACTTTGCCCAAGCTATGGAGGGCAGACCATGGGAGCCTTATGCCGGCTTACCTGTTTTTGACGGCAAGGGCGGCCTCTGCCATATGTCTATTGAAGGCCAAGCCCAAGAATCGGGGGATTATATACTCCCTACTGTGGGCAAGCTGGAACAGCGTCTGTGGGAGTGGGCCCGGGAATTGGGCAGTGGCTTAGACTTTGACGGTGGTTACGTAGACGAGGAAGGCTATATTCACCTGACTCTGGGAGGCAAAGAGGTAGAAGCCTTTGAACCTGTGTACATAGGAGAAGCCGACCAGGTTGCGGAAGATCTGATCTTAGAGGGAGATCGGCTGTATCTTATGAAGGACGGGGAGCCTATGGGGGAGGGTGTGACCCTCCCCGCAGGAGGCGGTACAGGAAGCGGTACCGGCTCTACCATGAAGCTTCTCAGCCGAAATCCCAACAGCAGCTTCTCTGTGATGGACAC
>JAZSAO010000456.1:0-3498 GCA_045601945.1 Faecousia sp.
CGTTGTGGTTGCGGTAGCCCTTCTCCCAGAAGTGGTTTTCGATCTGCTTCATGCTGTATTGGTCCGTTGCGTACAGCTCATAAAGCTCCCGAACCATGGCAGCTTCTGTTTCGTCAATGACCAGCCTGCCGGTGGCCTTCACATAGCCGAAGATACGGCTGTTTCCCAACACAACATTATCCTTGATGGCTTGCTGATGACCGAACTTTACACGGCTGCTGAGCTTCCGTAGCTCGTCCTGTGCAATGGAGGACATGATGGACAGTCGAAGCTCCGAATCTTCGTCCAAGGTGTTGATATTATCGTTCTGAAAGAATACTCCCACACCGTAGCCCAAAAGCTGACGAGTAAATTGAATGGAGTCTAAGGTGTTACGGGCAAAACGGGAGATCTCCTTGGTAATCACGAGATCAAATTTCCCCTGAGAAGCATCGTCGATCATGCGGTTAAAATTCTCACGCTTTTTCGTAGAGATCCCGGACAAGCCCTCGTCAATATACCCGGGAATAAAGGTCCAGTTCTTGTTCCTCTTGATCAGATCCTTGTAATAGGTGATCTGATTCCCTAAGGAGTTCAGCTGCTCATCACTCTCCGAGGACACACGGGCATAGTAGGTCACCCGCATGGGAATATCATAAATTGATTTTGTCTTCATCCAAGTCCGTACAGAAAGGATATCCATTACATCAACTCCCTTGTTCATTGTATCATCACCTGAATTATAATGCATTACGAAAAGAAAAGCAAGTTTATTTTTATAAACAGATTTATATTCATATATAGTATTGTAAAATGTGCAAGCTATGTGCTATAATTATATTGTGTTAGAGTTCTTATTCCCAATTATTTGAATCACGAGGAGGTACGAACTATGAAGAACAAATCAATTGGAAACAGACTTCTAAGCTTGGTACTGTGTTTCTGTATGGCACTTAGTTTGTTTTCGGGCATTTCTCCCATGGGAGCCAATGCTGCCGGGACAGATGGGATGATCACCATCGAACTGACCGACAGCTACGGTGACGGTTGGAACGGCAATGCTATCGAGATCTATGCCAACGAGGCTCTGCTGGACACTGCTACCATAAATTCCGGAAATACCGGCACGTGGAGCATAGCTCAGGACAGTCACCTGACCTATACCTTCAAGTGGGTCAGTGGGGATTACGCCGATGAGACAAGCTTCGTCATCTATTTGGGCACAGAGGAAAAGCTCAATGCCCGTGGGGATTCCTACAGCACAGGCGACACTCTCCTGACTGTGGAGCCCCTTTGCTCTGAGCCGGAATTTGAGAACGGCATTTGCCTTTATTGCGGAAAACCCTGCACTCACAGCTTTAAGGACAGTGTGTGCACCATTTGCGGCTTTGCCTGTGGAACAGACAAGCCCCATGGCTGGAACAAGGGCATCTGCAGCGTATGCGGTACAGAATGCGGCCATGACAACTGGACGGACTGCATTTGTGGCATCTGTGGATACTCCTGTGGCAGTGACGGATTGCATAGCTTTACTGACAGTGTGTGCACCCTTTGCGGCTTTGCCTGCGGTACACATACGCCCCATGATTGGCAAAATGGAGTCTGTACCGTTTGCAGCTTGAATTGTGACCATGTGTCCGTAACGGAGGGTGTGTGCGCAACCTGCTCCGGCACCTGCGGTGTCAGCTTTGCACACTGCTTTAATACCGATGATCTGTGCACAGTCTGCGGCTTTGTATGCTTCCATACATGGGAATCCGGCAGATGCACCGTCTGTGGCAGAAATTGTGCTCATGAGAGCTACGAAAACGGCTTCTGCACCATTTGTGATGACTGTCAGCCTGCAGTAGATGCAGATGGGGACGGTTATTACGATATTGCCAACGGCGGCAACCTCTACTGGTTTGCCCAGGAGGTCAACGGTGACAATCGTACCATCTATGGCGAGTTGACGGCGGATATCGTGGTGAACGAAGGAGTTTTGAATGCCGACGGCACCCTGAAGGGTGACGGCTCCACCCTTCGTGTATGGACTCCTATTGGTACTAAGAAAGCTCTTTCCTATAAGGGAAAGTTCAACGGGAATGACCACAGCATTTCCGGCCTGTATTATTCCGGCGACAGTGAATATATGGGTCTGTTCGGATGTGTCAGAGATGGCAGAATCGAGAATGTGGGAGTTGTGGACAGTTATTTCTCTGTCACCGGGAGTCTTTCAGAAGTAGGGGCGATTGCCGGTTACTTGTACAATGCAAGCAACAGTGAGATCATAAATTGTTATAACACCGGAACTGTTTTCGGAAAATACACAACAGGCGGAGTTGTGGGCTTAGGCCAGGGCGGCATAGTCACAGGCTGCTATAATACCGGTTGGATCAGCGGTCACGGCCAAACCGGTGGTGTGATCAGTAATGCCGAGAACACCATGCTTTCCAACTGCTATAATACCGGACGGGTGCAATCCTCCTCTATGTCACATGCCGGCGGTGTTGCGGGCCGTTACTCCAACAGGGATAAGAGTGTAGTCCTATCCCATTGTTATAATACCGGCGATGTGGTGAATACAAATTCCTACGGGGGTGCAGGCGGTGTAGTAGGCACCTGTGTGAATCACATAGAAGACTGCTACAGCACAGGCTCGGTCACTGCCGGTCGGAATGCCGGTGGTGTGGTGGCACTTCTCAACGCTGACGATCTCACCATGACCAACTGCTACTATAGCAGTGATGCGTTTACAGGTGGAGCCTCCGGGGATCCTGAAGACACCCTCATCAATTGTGCCGGATTGCCCATGGAGAAGTTCCTCTCCGGCGAGGTTTGCTGGCTACTGAACGGTTCCTCCTCCGAGGGCGTGTGGAAGCAGACTCTCGTAGATGATACGCTCCCCGGCTTTAGCGGCGAGACGGTATATCAGGTCAGCGGCACCTACTGCACCGGCGAGGAAGGGACTGTGTATTCCAATACCAATGCAAGTGTCGCTGCCGTCCACAAGGATGAAAACAACGATCACCTTTGTGACAGCTGCGGTGAGACGGCCAGCCAGTGCAGAGATTGGAACAAAGACCACCTGTGCGATGTTTGCAGCCAGGTGTTCAGCCAGCATTCCGGAGGCACCGCAACCTGCAGTGCGAAGGCAATCTGTACCGTCTGCGGTCAGGAGTATGGGGAAACGGATCCTGCCAACCATGACAGTGGGGTGGCCTTCGACAGCAATGGCTTATGCCCCAAGGGCTGCTACGAGCCGGCGGTAGACGCTGACAAAGACGGCTATTATGAGATCGGCAAGGCCGGTCAGCTTTATTGGTTTGCACAGCTTGTAAATCTCAAGGGTGAGGTTACGGCAAAGGCAGTTCTCACTGCGGATATAGACCTTGGTGGAAGAATCTGGTATCCCATCGGTCTGTATAACGATCCCGCTGTTCCTGAGGGAGAGCCCCTGGTGGTACAATATAACGGCGTGATCGACGGTAAGGGACATACGGTATCTAATTTCAAGGCCATTGGCTACGGGTCTCAGGG
>JAZSAO010000457.1:0-3527 GCA_045601945.1 Faecousia sp.
TCGCCGCTTAATGCCCAACAGACCGACAACCTCCTGTCAAGGCCGGCGGTCGATGGTTGGGATTGCTGACTCATTTACACCATCATAGAATAAAGCCGAAAAACCCGTAAACAAATTTGCCAACTCCTACTTGACACATACAGTCTGTAAAAAAATCTTGAAAAAGAATGGAATATTTCAGGAATCTGTAGTATACTTAAAATAGGAATATTTTAACACCCGATAATCATCCGAGAGGAGGTACGCGAATGGATCACTTTGAATTAGTTGCCCCCTATAAGCCCATGGGGGATCAGCCGGAAGCCATTCGGAAGCTAACAGAAGGGTTGAAAAAAGGCTATCGAGATCAGGTGCTCTTAGGCGTTACCGGCTCCGGTAAAACCTTTACCATGGCAAATATCATTGCAAATCTCAACCGTCCCACATTGGTGCTTGCCCATAACAAGACCCTGGCGGCACAGCTTTGCTCCGAGTTTCGGGAATTTTTCCCTAATAATGCCGTAGAGTATTTTATTTCTTACTACGACTACTATCAGCCGGAAGCCTATATTGCCCACACGGACACCTTTATTGAGAAGGATTCTTCTGTCAATGACGAAATCGAGCGCCTCCGCCACAGCGCTACCAGTGCTTTATTTGAAAGACGAGATACCATTGTAGTGGCTTCCGTTTCCTGCATCTACGGTCTGGGAGATCCTATTGACTATAAGAGCATGGTCATTTCCCTCCGCACCGGCATGGAAAAGTCCAGAGAAGAACTTCTGCGGAAGCTGGTAGAGATCCGATATGAGCGAAATGACGTTGCTTTTGAGCGAAATTGTTTTCGTGTTCGGGGAGATACGGTGGAAATTTATCCTGTCTACTGGTCGGGACGAGCCATTCGGGTCGAGTTCTTCGGGGACGAGATCGACCGTATTTCCGAGATCAACGCCGTTACCGGTGTACCGGAGCGAGTGGTTGGCCATGTGGCTATTTATCCCGCTTCTCACTATGTAGCATCCCGGGAAAAGCTGAACCGCGCCATGGATGAGATCGAACAGGAAATGGAAGAACGGGAAGCATGGTTCAAATCGGAAAACAAACTCTTAGAAGCCCAGCGCATCCGCCAGAGAACCATGTACGATCTGGAAATGCTGAACGAAATCGGCTTCTGCTCCGGTATCGAAAACTATTCCCGTGTGATCTCCGGACGGGCACCGGGAACGCCCCCTATGACACTCCTTGACTACTTCCCGGAGGATTTCATTCTCTTTGTAGACGAGAGCCACGTAACCCTGCCCCAAGTTCGGGCCATGTACGCAGGGGATCGGAGCCGAAAGGAAAGTCTGGTGGATTACGGATTCCGCCTCCCCAGCGCTTTTGACAACCGCCCCCTTACCTTCCCGGAATTTCAGAGTAAGATCAAACAGGCTATTTATGTTTCCGCCACCCCTGCAGACTACGAAAAGGATCGGGCCCAGCAGTATGCCGAGCAGGTAATCCGTCCCACCGGTCTGTTAGATCCTAAGATTTTCGTCCGCCCCATTGAAGATCAAGTAGACGATCTCATTGGGGAATGTAATACAACCGTTGCAAAGGGAGAACGGGTCTTAGTCACCACCCTGACCAAGCGCATGGCTGAAGATCTCACAGGCTACCTAAACAAAGCCGGGATCCGTGTCCGCTATATGCACTCCGACGTGGGTGCTCTGGAACGTATGGAGATCCTACGGGATCTGCGCATGGCAAAATTCGATGTGCTGGTAGGCATCAATCTGCTGCGAGAGGGCTTAGACCTGCCGGAGGTCAGCTTGGTTGCCATATTGGATGCAGATAAAGAAGGCTTCCTCCGCAGTGAGACCAGCTTGATCCAGACTATCGGTAGAGCAGCACGAAATGCCGAAGGCCGTGTTATTCTCTATGCCGACAAGGTTACCGCCGCCATGGATGCGGCGATCCGAGAAACAGAACGCCGTCGCAAGATCCAAGATGCATATAACAAAGCCCACGGCATCGTTCCGAAAACCATCGTCAAGAACATCCGAGATCTCATTGAAATCACTAAGGACGAAGGCACCGGCAACCGTGCCGACGGTGTCAAGATGACCAAGGCCGAACGTGAAAAGGAAATCGCCCGTCTGGAAAAGGAAATGAAAGCCGCCGCCCGTATGATGGAATACGAATACGCCGCCGTCCTCCGAGATCGGATCATGGAACTCCGAGGGAAAACATAAAAATCCGACTGCCTTTCTCCTATCACGGAAGATAAGGCAGTCTTTTTTCAAAACCTTTTCAATTTATTTACAAAATTTTCTTGACTTTCTCAGAAAATCGGGTATTATATATACAGTTAGCACTCAACGTTTTCGAGTGCTAACGCAAACAGTAATCTAAGATGAGTCGGACATCCCCTGCTCATCCCATCAATATTGGAGGTATGCATTATGAAACTGATTCCCCTTGCAGACCGCGTTCTGCTCAAGCCCGTTGAAGCTATGGAAACCACCGCTTCCGGTATCATCCTTTCCACTTCTACCAAGGAAAAGCCCGTGATTTCCGAAGTCATCGCAGTAGGCCCCGGCGGTCTGGTTGACGGTAATGAGATCAAGATGGTCGTTAAGGTTGGCGATAAGGTCGTTGTGGCTAAGTACGCCGGCACCGAGGTCAAGCTGGACGACAAGGAGTATTCCATCGTTCGCCAGTCCGACATTCTGGCAATCGTTGAATAATTAGGAGGAACTGAAACTATGGCAAAAATGATCGAGTACGGCGAAAACGCCCGTAAGAAGTTGCAAAACGGCATTGACTGCCTTGCAAATACTGTAAAAGTCACTCTGGGACCCAAGGGTCGCAACGTTGTTCTGGGTAAGAAGTACGGTGCTCCCCTGATCACCAACGACGGTGTTACCATCGCTAAAGAGATCGAACTGGAAGACGCTTTCGAGAACATGGGCGCACAGCTGGTTCGTGAAGTCGCTACCAAGACCAACGACGTCGCAGGCGACGGCACCACCACCGCTACCGTTCTGGCACAGGCCATCGTTCGGGAAGGTCTGAAGAACCTGTCTGCAGGTGCAAACCCCATGGTTATGCGTAAGGGTATGCAGAAGGCTGTTGACGCAGCTGTTGAGGCTATCAAGGCCAATTCCGAGGCCGTTAAGGGTAGCGAAGATATCGCCCGTGTCGGCACCGTTTCCTCCGGTGACGAAGAGATCGGCAAGCTGATCGCAGAGGCTATGGAAAAGGTCACCGCTTCCGGTGTTATCACCATCGAAGAGTCTAAGACCGCCGAGACCGGTCTGGATGTTGTAGAAGGCATGCAGTTCGACCGTGGCTACATCTCCCCCTACATGGTTACGGATACCGACAAGATGGAAGCCGTCATTGACGATCCCTATATCCTCATCACCGATAAGAAGATCTCCTCCATTCAGGACATTCTGCCCATTCTGGAGCAGATTGTCAAGGGTGGTCAGAAGCTGGTCATCATTGCCGAGGATGTAGAGGGCGATGCCCTGTCTACCCTGCTGGTCAACCGTCTGCGTGGC
>JAZSAO010000458.1:0-1873 GCA_045601945.1 Faecousia sp.
AAGCCCACAACATTCTTTCCGATTGCAACTACCACGGCAAAAAGCGGAAGAACACCGTAGATGCCGTAGCCGCCTCCCTGATTTTAGAAGGCTACTTAGCCTTCCTTTCCCGATAAAACAGTTCTCGGATCCCCACCAATAAGAGGAATCCGCCAAAGAGTTTCCGTAGCAACTCTGTATCCATATCTCGCGCAACCAACGCAGTCAATGCAGCCGTAACGCTTCCCAACAAAACCGCCGGAAGAATGATCTTACCTTTCAGCAGTTTGTTCTTCTTGTGAAAATATAGGGAAACTGCCGCTGTGGGGAGGAAATACAGCAGATTGATTCCCTGTGCACTTTCCTGCGCCATATTCTCCACTGCGGTGAGCCAAACCATCAAAAGAGTACCGCCTCCGATTCCCATTCCGGAAAGAACACCGCATAAGAAACCTGCCAGAGCCCCCATCATGATACAATCAGGCGGAATCCTCCGTAGAGGATGAATGCACCCAATACCCAATGAAGCCACTTAGCTCGAATCTTCTTTAATAATATTCCTGCGCCGATGCCTCCCAAAGTCCCACCTATCATATAAGGGATCCCTTGGGAGGCTATTTCTCCGCCTCGTAAGAAATACATTCCCAAAGTGACCACTGATAGAGGCAGGATCACTCCCACGCTACAAGCAAAGATCTCTTTTTCCTTTAGATCCGTCAATTTTCGAAGCAATGGTATCAAAATCATGCCTCCGCCTGCTCCGAATAAACCATTGACAACTCCTGCAGCGGCACCACAGATCCAAGGTCCCCATGTTTTCCCCTTCTGTTCCATACTCAGTTCCTCCCATCCTACTACATGTAGGATTTCCTCCCTTCGCCTTTTTATTCCTACTCATATCCCACCGTCTTTCCGAATATACTCTGACAGCAGAAGAATAAGAGGTGGATATATGGAACAACATTTTAATCAAGTCACTTTGATCGGAAACCCTATTGGGAATCCAACCTATTCGCACAGCAACCACGGTAGAGATTTCTACGCATTCCCACTGGAGGTCAACCGTCTTTCCGGAGCCGTGGATCGTCTGCAGATTCTCGCGCCGAAAGAACTACTGGAGCAAACCATTCCGGACCGGAGTACGGCCCTCTGTGTCACGGGACAAATCCGCTCCTATAACAGCCACAAATCCGAAGGCCGGCGCTTGATCATTTCCGTCCTCGCGGAAACTATGGAAATGACGGATCTCCCCCACGACAATCGTGTCAGTTTGCTGGGAAGTCTCTGCAAGCCTCCGATCTACCGCCACACCCCACTCGGACGTGAGATCTGCGATATTATGCTGGCGGTGAACCGTAATTATCGGAAAGCAGATTATCTTCCCTGTATCCTATGGGGCAACAGCGCAAGAAAGGCAGACACCTATACCGTGGGCACAACTATTTTGCTCACAGGCCGACTCCAAAGTCGTGAGTACATCAAGGTTTTGGAAGATCATAAAGAAACTCGCACCGCCTACGAGATCTCCGCCGTTACATCCCAGATCATAACAGAAGACGATCCGTAAAAAACCGTAAGAAAAACGCCTTATGCTTTGTGTCGTACAGCAAAGCATAAGGCGTCTCTTATGGAATGATTTTTATAGAGAAGTAAAGTACGCCTTCGCACTGTCACTGTAAGCCATAAGGGCTTTACACAGGGCGAGAAGTGTGCCGGACTTTCCGTTGCCGTAGGCGGAAGCGCTGTATTCCATAGTGGGAGAGATTTGGGTATCTCCGTCGTAGACAGCTACGGAAACGGTACTGCGAAGTTCTGCTGCCAGCAGGCTTTGGAAGTCGAAGCAATAACGGTTCACACCATTGGGATATACCTCAGGCTTTGTCAGGGTAACCGT
>JAZSAO010000459.1:0-8252 GCA_045601945.1 Faecousia sp.
TAGGCAGAGAAGAATCCGGTACTTTCTCTGATAGTTGGTTCTAATTTCTACTGCATACTGCCCTCTCAGTCGCCCAAGGGCGACAGCTCTCCCAGAGGGAGAGCCAAGGGGCTTGTGCGAACTCGCAAACAGTTCGACAAACTGTGATTTGCAGTATGATGGCAATGGGCGTAGCCCATGTTTTTAAATCCGTGGCGTAGCCACACATCAATTATTCATTATGAAACAACGGTACGACAAACTGTGATTTTGGGATAGATCGTGTAAGGCTCAATCTCCATGATCAACAAAAAGGCATCTCCCGGAGGAACTGCCATGATCGACAAAAAAGGCACCTCCCGAGGGAGGTGCCGTGATTTATTTAGTTGTGAGTAAGGGAAAGGCTGGGGGATCAGTCGATATTTTCAATCAAGCCGTAGCCACCGTCGTTTCTCTTGTAGACTACCGCAAATGCTTCGCCGTTTTCTTCGTCCTTAAATGCGAAGAAGGTGTGCTCCAGCAGATTCATCTGGAGAATAGCCTCTTCACGAGTCATGGGTTTCATGGGGAATTCCTTGATACGGACGATCTCGAAGGATCCTTCTTCCTCTATCTCCGGTACAAAAGAGGTTACCTCTGCGGTACGGGAGAAGGCGTCCTGACGGAGTCTCCGAGCCAGACGAGTCTTGTTCTTGCGGATCTGGCGCTCGTTAGTGGAGACGGCTGCATCGATGGATGCGAACATATCGCTGGTGGACTCACTTGCACGGAAGTAGGTGTTTGCGGCATGGACCGTAATTTCAACTTTATTACGATCCTTTTCTACAGAAAAGGCGACAAGTGCTTCTGCATTATCTCCAAAGAATCGTTCAAGCTTCATTACCTTCTTTTCGGCATAGGCATGAACATTGGCGGGCAGGCTGACTTTCTTTTCGGTGTACTGGAATTTCATAGGTCGTCGCTCCTTTCGTGTATTTGTAATCGGGGAACCCTTGAAAAGGGGGCCGAGATTACTGTGTGGGGTTTTGCTGTCTATATTGTACCATAAACTTTTGGAAATTTCAAGTGTCTTCTTTCATTTCTGTTAAAAGTTGATCCATAATGCAACGATATACGACTCCTGCCCGTTCGGAAAATGACTTTGCAAGGCGATGGGCAAACTTTTGGGAGGGGGCGGCGAGTTGAAGCCGTAGAATATCCCCTCGATCGTCATTTAAACTCATATGGACGATGTAGTTGTTATCCTCAACTTTTTCCACAGAGGATTGGACAAAGCTACTGCGGCGAATGGTTCGGTTGAATTGCTCCACGGCAGACTGTGCGCGGAGCAGGACGGGATAGGCGATCCTGTCTTCTGCAATGGAACAAGCATCCCGACCGCGCTGAGTGATGACGTAGTTTTCCATGTCTACCGGTTCCAGATGACCGCTGGTTACCATCTGTGGAATGGCTTGGGCAAGGTCAAAATAGCTAAGCTTATCATCCTGATAAACCAAATCGTAAATTTTCTGCATGGTAACGGGGTATGCGACCCGATTCATGACGTAAAGCACCAAGATCTTTACGTCCAACATATCTTGGATAAATCCTTTCTCCATATGGCATCCTCTCTCTTTCGATCTCTATCTACGCTTTTATTATAACCTATGAAATGCTTCTTGACAACTGTTTTTCACAGAAATTTCAAAATCTCATAAAATGGTTTGGAGGTGAGCGTATGTATTGGTTCGTGGGAGGCGATCGGAGAGCCTATTGGACAGTAGAGCATCTGCGGAAGAAGGGCCTTCCTCTCTGTGTCCATGGAGTTCCGGATATAGAGGATCAGCCTTTGCCGGAACATATTCCTCTATTACTGCTTCCTTTTCCGCTAAAGGATCCGTGGCAATGGGCGGCGATGGTGAAAGACAGGATACGGGAAGAGTCCCTTGTGATAGGGGGATACCTTGGCAGATGGGGAGAGACCATGAAGCAAACCGGGGCAAGGATCGTGGATCTATGTGACCGGGAACCTTTGCCTACTCTGAATGCAGTAGCAACGGCTGAAGGAGCCATAGCGCTTTTGATAGAAGGATCGGAGATCACCTTGTGGGAGGCGGAATGTCTTGTGATCGGTGGGGGGAGGATTGGTATGCTCTTGGGGCAACGGCTTCGCGCTTTGGGGGGGAAGGTTACCGTGTCTGCCAGAGGAGCAAAGGATCTGGCAATGATACGGGGACAGGGAATGGCGACGGAGATAACAGGACACTATGAACGGGGATTGGGACAGTATGACTTCGTGATCAATACGGTACCTGCTCCTGTGTTGGGAAAGAAGCAGCTGCAACAACTGAAAACATCTTGCGTATTGATGGAACTGGCTTCTGCTCCCGGCGGATTTTCACGGGAAGAAACAGAGACTTTGGGTATAAAAGGTATTTTTGCTTCGGGCTTGCCGGGGAGATTCTCCCCTAAAACAGCAGGGTGCCTCTATGGAGACTGCTTGATGGATGCTTTGAGAGAGGAGGGGGTCTTATGAAGCCAAAGGTAGGCATTGCCATGACAGGTTCTTTTTGTACATTCCGAAGGGTGCTGGAGGTTTTAAAAACCATGACGGAGTATGAACTGGTGCCCATTATGTCTACGGCATCCGTTTCATCCGATACTCGATTTGGGAGCAGCAGAGCGTTTAAAGAGGAATTGGAAGAAATTTGCGGCAGGGAGGTATTGTCTACCCTGCAACAGGTGGAGCCTCTGGGGCCGAAAGGGGTATTGGATGCCCTTGCGGTTTTGCCTTGCACGGGAAACACTTTGGGAAAACTGGCAAATGGGATTGCAGATGGCCCTGTAACCCTTGCATGTAAGGCACATTTGCGAAACGGTAGACCTGTGATTTTAGGGATCTCTACCAATGATGGGTTGCTGGGTAGTGGGGAGAACATTGGGAAACTACTGGCGAGGAAGCACATTTATTTTATTCCCTTCGGGCAGGATAGCCCTAAGGAAAAACCCTATAGTCTGGTGGCCCATATGGAATTGCTGCCTGAAACGGTGGCTATGGCTATGGAAGGGAAACAACTGCAGCCTATGCTTATGAGATACTGAGGGAAAAGGGACTTGCAAAAGACTATGGAATGGGGTATAATGGAGTAAAATTCCATGGGAGGCTTGGTTATGCCCAAATTCAGTTTTATTGTGCCGGTATACGGTGTTGAAGAATATTTGGAAAAATGCGTTGATTCCATGTTGGCCCAGACCTATGATGATTTTGAGATCATTCTGGTGGATGACGAATCTCCCGACCGTTGTGGCGAGATCTGCGATGCATATGCAGCCCGCTATCCCGGAAAGGTCCGCTCCTATCATCAGAAAAACGGAGGCTCCGGCACTGCCAGAAATTACGGCGTTTCGCTAGCAGAGGGCGAATATTTGATTTTTGTAGACAGCGATGACTATATTTCTCCCGAACTTTTAGAAGATCTGCGTCAGGCAATGGAAAAACAGTTTGCAGAATTATATGTGTTCGGTGCTGTGGTAGAACGGGACGGCAAACAGATCGATGTACTGGATCCGGATGTGCCGTCTGGCACGGTTTTTACCGTTGACCGGCAACCGTCTCTGTTTTTCGGCGTGGTGGCTCCCTGGAGTAGAGCCTATCACCGCAGTCTTTTCGCTCCGGAGAATGATATCAGCTTCCCCGCAAAGGTGTGGTATCAGGATATCCGTGTGGTGTCTAAAATTTTTGTCAAGGCCAAATCCATCCTGCGGATCCCCGGCAGATATTACCACTACATCCACCGAGAGGGGAGCGCAACGATCAACAAAAACAGCGACCGAAATGTGGAGATCCTATATGCTTTTGAGGACATTTTGGGCTGGTATCGGAAACACGGCTACTATAAGAGATACCAAAAGGAACTGGAATTCCTGACGATCCACCATGTTCTTCTGGCAGCTTCTGTGCGGCTGTTGCAGATCGACCATAAGCATCCACTCTTAAAACAGTTCTATGAATACGTAGAAAAGGAATTTCCTGATTTCCGCAACTGCACCTATTTGCCCCTCTTGGATAAAAACAAGGCACTGATCTTTAAACTTCTGCTGAAAAAGCGTTATCGAACGGTTCTGTGGATCTTTAAGATCAAGAAACTCTTAGGAAAATAACAAAACTCGTACAGGGAGAAGGAACCTTCTCCTTGTACGAGTTTTTTACGGTTGTGAAAGGTTGTTTAAACGGTATAGCCTGCCATGTAGGTTTCCTGCTCGGGTGTCAGGACGTCCACTTCCAGACCGGCACCTGCCAGCTTCAGGCGGGCGACCTCGTCGTCGATGGATTTGGGAACATCGTAAACAGCCTTGTTGAGACCCTTACCGTTTTTCAGCATGTATTCCAGAGACAGAGCCTGTACGGCAAAGCTGGTATCCATGATCTCTGCAGGGTGGCCGTTACCGGCAGCCAGATTGACAAGACGACCCTCGCCAATGAGGTTCAAGGTACGACCGTCGGGGAGTTCGTAGCCCATAATATCCTTACGGCGCTGATAGACACGGGTGGACATGGCTTCTAACTCCACACCGTTGACTTCTACGTTAAAGTGGCCGGCATTGGACAGGAAGGCATTGTCCTTCATAACCTCAAAGTGGCGCTTTACGATAACATCCTTGCAACCGGTAGTGGTGATGAAAATATCCCCCAGAGGAGCGGCTTTGTCCATGGTCATGACCATGCAACCGTCCATAGAGGCTTCCAGTGCCTTAATGGGGTCGATCTCGGTGACGATGACGTTGGCACCCATACCACGGGCGCGCATAGCAATGCCTCTGCCGCAGTAGCCGTAGCCTGCGATGACAACGGTTTTGCCTGCTACCAGAAGATTGGTAGTGTGCATGATGGCATCCCATACAGACTGACCGGTGCCGTACTTGTTGTCGTAGTAGTGCTTGCACTTAGCATCGTTTACGTTCATCATGGGGAAGGGGAGAACGCCGGCCTTTGCGCGGGCGTGGAGACGGTGGATACCGGTGGTAGTTTCTTCTGCACCGCCGATGATGTTCTCTGCCAGTTCCTTGTAGTCGCCGCTAAGGAGATCCAGCAGGTCGCCGCCGTCGTCAATGATCAGATCGGGCTTGCAGGACAGAGCCTCTACCAGAAGCTGCTGATATTCTTCACTGGTGACGCCGTTTACAGCATAGGTCTGTACGCCCATGGAGTCCAAACCTGCGGCTACGTCGTCTTGGGTAGACAGGGGATTACAGCCGGTGGCATGAACCTCTGCTCCGCCTGCTGCCAAACACAGGGCCAAAAAGGCTGTTTTGGCTTCCATGTGGATGGACATGGTGATCTTTTTCCCTGCAAAGGGCTGTTCCTTCTTGAAACGCTCACGAATGGCACAGAGGGCGGGCATAAAGTCCTCTACCCATTGGATCTTCATTCTGCCGTATTCGGCAAGACCGGTGTCTTTTACATGACTCATAGTCAATCTACCTCCGTATGGATCTAATATGTTAGGGAAATCTCCCTGTTCTGGGGAGAAAACCAATGTATCTGTATTATTATAGCACAGCTTTTTATAAATTGCAATCAAAACAGAAAATTCACAGAATTTTTATGGACAAGAGTTCCTTATTTGGGTATAATAGGCATAGGAACTATTAGGAGGTTGAAAGAATGGGAACGGGATTTCATCGTTTTCTACAGAAAAATCGGAATAAAGGGATTCCGAATGTGATGCTGTATCTTAGTATGATCAATGCAGTATTGTATTTGTATACCTTTTTCACAGGAAATATGGGAGTCTACCGTGCATTGCAATTTGATGTAGAACAGATTAGCAAGGGGCAGATTTGGCGCTGTGTGACGTGGATTTTGACCTATGGGGTGGAATCTTACTCTGCAGGCGGTATGGGGCTGCTTTACATCGTATTCTACATCCTATTCAATAAATGGCTGGGAGAAGTTCTTGAGGCGGTTTGGGGTACATTCCGTGTGAATCTCTATTATTTTGGGGGTGCCTTGATCACAGGCCTTGCGGCGGTGGCAATCGGCCTGATTTGGAAACTGCCGGTTCTGGTTACGGCTTATTACCTGAATATTTCTCTGATGCTGGCAGTTGCGACTTTGATCCCGGAACAGCGGATCCACCTGTTTGGGATCTTCCCCCTGAAAATGCGGTGGCTTGCGATTATAGACATTGCCTTGATCGCTCTGAGTTTGTTTTCCAGCGGAATGGCTTATTCGGACAATCCCGTTTGGCAGGTGTGCCTTGTGTTTGGAACGGCACCGCTGATCTCTATTCTGAATTATGTTTATAATTTCGGTAAGGACGTGGCAAGACTCTTCCCTGTAAAATCAAGCCTCCGACAGAAAAAACGGCAGTGGGAATTTAAGAAATCGGCCCAACCGAACCCTAATTGGGCAGAGAACTATCGTAGCAAAACCGGTGAAAAACCCTATCGCCATAAGTGTACGGTATGCGGTCGTACGGATACGGAGTATCCGAATCTGGAGTTCCGGTATTGCTCCCGTTGCAAGGGGTATTTTTGCTACTGCATTGATCACATTCAGCAACATACCCACATAGAGTAAAAAATATAGACGATCCCTTCCATGGACAAAGCCATGGGAGAGATCGTCTTTTCTGGTAACAGGATCAATAGTAGTTCTGTGGGGAGTTGCTCGGCAATGCGGAACGCTGTGCCTCTGTAACCGTAACAGTAACCTCGTAATACTGATTTTGCCGATAAACAGTCAGGCGCAGAGACTGTCCGGCTTTTGCGGATTCGACTAAGTGGATGAATTGGGAACTGCCGGTGATTTGGGTGTTTCCCACAGCAACGATGATATCGTTCTTTTGCAATAGTCCGGCAGAAGGACCGGTTTCATCTACTGCCTGCACCAAAGCCCCCATGGGATAGCCGTAGAATTGGGCTTCAAAGCCCAGATCGGCTAAGGATAGGCCTACATAAGGCTTTAGAATATGGCCTGTGGTAATGATACTTTCTACAATGCTACGAATGTTGTTAATGGGAATGGCAAAACCGATGTTGTCGATGGTGGCTGAAGAGGCAGAGGAACCGGAATATTTGGCATTGGTTACCCCAATGACTTCGCCATATAGGTTAAAGAGGGCGCCGCCGGAGTTGCCGGAATTGATGGCGCAATCGGTTTGGATCAGATCCATGGAAAGGCTACGGTCAAATGTGACTTCCCGATCCTTGGCACTGACGCTGCCGGAGGTCAGAGAGAAAGTTAATTCGCCCAAAGGATTTCCGATAGCGATGACCGTATCACCTACATTCAGCTTGTCGGAATCTCCCAAAATGACGGGTGTCAGATCCTGAGCGTTCACCTTCAGAACAGCGATGTCGTTGCTTTCGTCATAGCCGATCAGGGTAGCGGCATAGGCCTTTCCGTTAAATAGGGAAACGGAAATGCTGTCAGAGCCTTGAATGACATGGAAATTGGTGAGAATGTAGCCATCGGAGGAGATGATAAAGCCGGAGCCGGAAGCCGCAGAGGTGGTCTGATAGCCCCAAAAATTGGTGGTGGTTTGGGTGGTAGTAATGCCCACGGTGGAGTTTACGTTGGAAGCATAGACTTCTGCAGGGGTCATAGCTCTGTTTGTGTCTATAAAAACGGTTTCCAACGCGATTTGTTCCCGCTGACCTTGCAGGATTTGGGAGACGGCAGGATCGGATCCCGAGGTCGGGGTGGCGTCGTGAGGAGTAAAGACCTTCTGCATCAAAAATACGGCACCTGCGCCTAAGAGACTTCCTAAGAGGGAGAAGCACAGGGCGTATACCAGAAGCTTCTTTCCCTTCTTGGGAGAGGGTGGGTCTGCAGGATCGTTGTAAGAGGCAGGGGGAATATATGCATAGGGATCTCCGTGGGGGAACATCGGAGGCTGTTCCCGAAGGGGTGGTACATCCCTGTCTTGATGGTAATACTTATATTGCTGTTCATAGTCATTCATAGGGATTGCTCCTTTTCGTTTAGCTATTTTGAGAATAGCACAAAAATTGTAAGAAATAAAGGAATAAAAACAAAATATTTTGTAAACAAAGGCAGACCACGGGAAGGATGAAAAGTATGGCTTCGCCAAAAAAATGTACGGCAAATTTTCGTTTGACGAACTGTTCACCAAGCTGGTAAAGGCCCTTGCCTCTCCAATGGGAGAGGTGCCGCGACTGCGGCGGAGAGGGCAGTAGGGATTTTCGTTTTTGTACAGATTTCGTAGTAGGCAGAGAAGTGGGGTTACGGCATGGTATCCACGATCGACAATAGGAAAAAGGAAGCG
>JAZSAO010000460.1:0-1574 GCA_045601945.1 Faecousia sp.
TGTTGCACCTACCTTTTTTGTAGTCTCGCTCTTGAGGTGGGAGAAATTCCACTTTAGACCTCTTCGACGCGGCGCATCTATTCTATCACTAATCTGACGGAATGTCAAATACTTTTTTTGATTTTTTTCGAAATTTTTTCATATTTTTTAGATTCTTCGTATATTATCGGAAATTTCGCACAGAGCCTCCCCTGCCTCTCGACTACATCCCTGAACCTTAGCGATATCCCCCAGAGAAAGGATCCCAACCAGCTTTCCGTTTTCCTCTACAGGGAGACGTCGAACCTGTTCTTTTGCCATAAGGGATGCTGCTTTTTCTATGGGATCGTGGGTACCCACTGTGACGATCTTTCTGGTCATAATATTTGAGACCCTTGTTGCCTCCGGCTCTTCTCCCGCTGCCACACAGCGCAGAACAATGTCTCGATCTGTTACCATACCGCGGATGCGCCCTTCTTTACTACACACGGGTAAGGCCCCAATGTTATAGCGGTAGAGAAGTCTGGCGGCAAATGCTGCATTTTCCTCCGGTGAAACGGTTACAAGTTTTGGAGACATAATATCCTTCACGATCATAATAAAAGAACTTCCTTTCCTGAAAACGCTTATTTCTAATAAAACGGATTGACCGTTTTATTATGCCGCTAATAAGCGGCATGGCGGCCTTGCCGCCATGAAACAGTATTATCAGTATGGGAAGTCCTTTTGATATTTATACCATTTTCTCAAGATATTCCAAAATAGAAATATCTCGGGGTGAGATCTTTTCCCATGAAAAATACGGAATCAATTCTTCTGCGCTGACAGATTCCCATTTCTCTATTAGACCACAGCTATATCCAAGGAGGCCTATGAGATCATGGGCGCTATAAAACTTCCGTAAATGTTCCAGATCCAGATCCGCTTCCCGCTTGCTCAATCTCCGTCCGTCGGGGGCTACCAGAAGAGGGACATGGCAAAATTCCGGTACAGGAAATCCTAAGGTCTCATAAAGCCAGATCTGCCGAGGGGTAGAGTCCAACAGATCTCGACCTCTGACGACTTGGGTCACACCACCTAAGGCATCATCACAGACCACAGCAAGCTGGTATGCATAGACACCGTCGGCTCGTCGGAGAATAAAGTCTCCGCAAGCATCCTGCAAATTCTGTACCACAGGGCCGTAAACTCTATCTGTAAAGGTGATATCTCCATCCGGAACGACCACCCGCCATGCCGGCTTCCGCGTCTTTTGGGCTCGTTCTGCCGGGCTGAGACCTCTGCAGGTTCCGGCGTAAAGAAGATTGCCATCTGTACCGTGGGGTGCCGATGCGCTGTGGAGTTCGTTTCTGGTACAATAGCATGGATATACCGGCAGTTTTTCAAAATAGCTTTCGTAAACAGCCTGTCGCGTACTTTGAAGAGGCATTTCTTCGTCCCAATCCAAGCCTAACCATTGTAAGTCCCTCCGCAAAGCGTCTACATAGATCTGCTTGCTTCGATCCGGATCCAGATCCTCGATCCGCAGGAGCATTTTTCCCTCTTGGGATCGAACGGATAGCCATGCCATGAGGGCAGAAAATACGTTTCCCAAA
>JAZSAO010000461.1:0-9743 GCA_045601945.1 Faecousia sp.
GGAGAAGCAATAGAATTTACTTTAGATACTTGCGTTGGCGAAGATGGAATTCTAAAGGATATTCCTTTTGTGGGTACAGCATTAAAACTTTGCAATATAACAAGCAAAGTGCAGGAAAAGTACAGCTTCTACAAATTGAAAGCATTCATACGGGAAATAAATGCAGGAAACGCATCTCCTGAAGAACTGGAAGAAAGAAAACAGAAGTTTCTTTCCAAAGCCGAATTCCGTCAACAAGAATTGGAGTATATTCTTATCCTGATAGATCGTTACGTCAGTTTTGACAAGGCAACGATGCTGGCCAAGTTGTATCTGGCATATCTGGATGGCGAGATAATCTGGGAAGAGTTTACCATGTATGCCGAGGTTATTGATCGCTTCTTGCTGTTGGATGCCGGAAAATTGATCTCCAGTGACGGGAAGACGATTGTTCATCGCAATATTGGCGATGAATATGTACTGCGACTTGTAGCGTTAGGCCTTATGACCGAGATCACAAATACTTCCGCATATGAAGAGGAGCCCAACGGAAGCATTAGTATGACATTGGAAACCTTGACCCGGTCTATATCCACGGATAAAATTTATCGCCGCACAGAATTTGGAGATAAATTAGCAAACATACTTCGATAAAGGATGTGATTCTATGAGCTACGAATATTCCGAAAATATATTAGTCCAGGACAGTGCGGGCAATCTGCTCCGTGATGAACTGGGGTGGGAGGTTTCCTATGCTTACAATACGGAGAAACTGGGCATAAACGGTACCTTTGGGCGGAAGAATTATCGGGAAATCGTGCTCTGGCGTTATTTTAAGGAGGCTGTTTTCAAGCTGAATCCTTGGCTGACAGATTCGGTCTATCAGGATGCGGTGAAGAAATTGGAGCATCATTTGGCCTCGGCTTCCCTGATGCAGATCAACGAGGAAAAGTACGGCTATCTGCGAGACGGAATCCCTGTCATGGTGAGGAAACCCAACGGCAAAACCGAACAGGAGCGGGTGCAGGTCTTTGACTTTGCCAATCCTGAAAACAACCATTTCCTCGCCATCAAGGAATTGAAGATTCATAATGAATTTGGGCTGTATCGCAAAAGAACGGACATCGTGGGCTTTGTCAACGGGATTCCTCTGATGTTTGTGGAATTAAAGAACCACAATGTTGATGTGGAAGATGCCTACACCTGCAACTACACCGACTACTTAGACACCATTCCTCATTTATTCTATTACAACGCCTTTCTGATCCTTTCCAACGGCTACGAAGCCAAGGTGGGAACCCTCGGCAGTAAATACGAATTTTTCCACGAGTGGAAGCGTCTGAAGGAAGATGAGGAAGGCTCTGTTGCCTTGGAAACCATGCTCCGTGGTATTTGTAACAAGCAGAACTTCATGGATCTTTTTGAGAATTTTATTCTCTATGACCATTCCGGTGGCCGTACCGCTAAAATTCTTGCTCGAAACCATCAATATTTGGGGGTTAACGAAGCAGTAGAGGTCTATAAACAGCGCAAACTGAGAAATGGTAAGCTCGGCGTATTCTGGCATACCCAAGGCAGTGGAAAGAGTTATTCCATGCTGTTCCTTGCCCAAAAGATCCGCCGCAAATTTGAAGGCTCCCCCACCTTTGTGGTATTGACCGACCGTGACGAGCTGAACAAGCAGATCAGCGATACCTTTGAAAACTGCGGACTTTTAGGTGGTGTAAAAGCCTCGAAGTACATAGCCCAAAGCGGCACGGACTTGATCAACAAGCTCCACAGTAATCCCAGTTTTATTTTCACCCTGATCCATAAATTCAACAAGCCCAATGCAGAGCCCATTGTTCCGAATCACGACATCATTATTATGTCCGACGAGGCACACCGCAGCCAATACGGCATTTTTGCGGAAAACATGGTTGCAATGCTACCTACGGCTTCCCGCATCGGATTTACCGGCACACCGCTATTTGCCAATGATTCCATCACTGAGCGTACCTTTGGTGGGTATATTTCTGTCTATGATTTCAAGAGAGCTGTAAAGGATGGAGCCACGGTTCCTCTGTACTACGAAAACCGAGGAGAAAAGTTAGGGGAAATCAAGAACCCCGAAATTACACAGGAAATTATGGATGCCATTGCCGCAGCGGATCTGGATGTAAGCCAACAGGAAAAATTGGAGATCGAATTTGCCAAAGAGATTCATGTGCTGACGGCAGAGCCTCGTTTAGATGCCATCGCCAAGGATTTTGTGGAGCATTACACCGATGTGTGGACATCCGGCAAAGCTATGTTCGTATGCCTAAATAAGGTGACCTGTGTGCGGATGTACAACCTCGCACAGAAATATTGGGCAGAAAAGATCAGCGAAACAGAATCAGCTCTGAAAAGGACAAACTCTCAACAGGCCTATCAAGAATTGGAACGCAAGCTGCAATGGCTGAAAGAAACGGAAATGGCTGTGGTTATCAGTCAGGAGCAAAACGAGATTCAGACCTTCAAAAAATGGGGTTTGGACATTCTGCCCCACCGGACGAAGATGGAAAAACGGGAGCTGGATAAGGAATATAAAGATGCTACAAATCCCTTCCGCATTGTTTTTGTCTGTGCTATGTGGCTCACGGGCTTTGATGTAAAAACTCTGTCCTGTTTGTATTTGGACAAACCACTGAAAGCCCACACCCTCATGCAAACCATTGCCCGTGCTAACCGTGTGGCAGAGGGAAAAAGCAACGGACTGATCGTAGACTATATCGGCATTGTGAAAGCCCTGCGGAAAGCATTGGCAGACTATACCGCCAACGTGGGAGGACAAGGTGGGGGCGATCCTACGATTGACAAGGACGTTCTGATTGCCCGTGTGGTGGAGTTGATTGCACAGACAGATTCCTTCCTTGGGGATTTAGGCTTCTCTCTGGATGCACTGGTAAACGCAAAGGATTTTGCAAAGCAAGCGTTGGTTAGAACCGGCGCAGATGCAGTTTGTGGCACCATGGAGGATAAAAAGGAATTCCAGACCTATGCTTCGGAGCTTGTACGAGTCATGAAGTATTTGGAACGGGATGCTCTTTCCGAAGATCAAATACAGCATCGTGATGCCATTGTTGCCATTTATAAGGAGTTACAACAGAAGCGGAAGCATGCAGATAATACAGACCTCATGGTGGAGATCAACAGGATCATTAACGAAAATCTTACTCTTGAGCCACCTGCGGATAACAGCGCCCATTCAAGACAATTCGATATTTCCAAGATTGACTTTGATTTGCTCCGGAAGGAATTTGCAAAGGCGGCACGGAAGAATCTGATTATTAAGGACTTGACTGAATTGGTGGAGGAACGATTAAGTAAAATGCTTCTGTGCAACCCTGCACGCATGGACTACTATGTACGCTATCAGGCTATTATCAAAGATTATAACGAGGAAAAAAATCGTGCAGAAATTGAGCGTATTTTTGATGAGCTGACCAAGCTGGCACAGGACCTGACCCATGAGGAGAAACGATATGTTCGGGAGGGTTTTGCCAGTGACGAAGAGCTTTCTATGTTTGATAAGCTTTTCAAGGAAACTCTCACGAAAAAAGAAATCGCTCAAATTAAGAAAGTTGCAGTGAATCTCCTTGCAAAGATCAAGGCAAAAATTGCGGAGTTAGATCACTGGTCAGATAAGCCGGAGACAAAGGCTGTTGTGCAAAACCTGATTCGAGATACCTTATGGGCGGAGCTCCCGGAAAGTTATGACGAAGACAGCATTACGTCCTACCGTAACGAGATCTACGAGTATATCTATATGCGATATAAGTCGGTTGCATAAAGGGTAAGTATTAAGCTTTGAAAATTCCGATAATTGTGGTATACTAATATTAGGAAAACTGTATTGTATTTCTGTGAAAACGAAAGGTTTCTCTATGGTTATACAACCTTTCAAGCGGAAGACTTATGATAACGAAATGAGGTGCAGATATGCCCTATAAGGATTGGCGGTTTGAACTTGAGGAATATATAAAACAGGGAGAGCCTGAAAGAGCTGAAAAAAGCGAGGCTTGGCAAACTGCCATCGGGTTGCAGGCAGTTGACGGGCTTCAAACCTCTGCATATTTGCTGGATACCGCAAAGGATCATATCGAAGGTAAAATCACCATTGATGAAGCCCAGAAGCGTATTCACAGCTATTACGAGCAGAAAACTACCCGTACCGAGAGTGAGGACAACGCCAGAGAGGCAGACATCGTATCTGCAAGAATTACAAAACTTTTGGGCGAAAAAGCATTCCGTTTTTCTCCTGTCGAGCTCACTACTATTCACCGCAGATTGTTTGAGGGCGTATTTGACCACGCCGGACAGATCCGCAAGTATAATATTTCCAAGAAGGAATGGATCCTGAACGGCGAAACAGTCATTTACGCCGATTTCAATAGCATAAAAGATACTTTGGATTACGATTTTTCCACAGAAAGACAGTTCTCCTATGAGGGACTGTCGGTGGAAGCATCGGTAAAGCACCTTGCAAAATTTGCAGCGAATATTTGGCAAATCCATCCTTTCGGCGAGGGAAACACGAGAGCCACCGCCGTGTTTATGATCAAATATATGAAAACCTTTGGGTTCCGTGTCAATAACGATACATTCCGTGAAAACTCTTGGTATTTCCGCAATGCACTGGTTCGGGCAAACTATAACGATTTACAAAAAGGCATTCATTCCACCACGAAGTATTTGGAATTATTTTTCGCAAATCTTCTGCTGGGAACAAGCCACGAATTGAAAAATCGTTGTATGCATGTTGATTTTGTGGAGGAAGATGCTTCCCAAAGTGCCAAACGGGAAATCCCAAAGTGCCAAATTGGCACTTTGGAATGCACTTTAGAAGAACTGGCACTGTTGGAACTCATAAAAAAGAATCCATCTGTTAAACAGGTCGAAATTGCAGAACAAACAGGAAAGTCCGTCAGAAGTGTAAAGCGCATTATGGACTCTTTAAGAGAGAAACAATATATTCGCAGAGTAAACGGCAAACGCTACGGTAAGTGGGAAGTGCTGGTATAAACCATTCCCCATGGATCGTATGCTTTTACGCAGAACAGGAAGAGCTACAGTGCCTACGGGGCTGTGGCTCTTCTGTTATTTTTAATTGACGAGAGGAAAATTCCAAAAAATCTACAGCTTTTGCAGAAAAGGAGACTTTGTGGCTTGCAATTTTTCTGTCTTTGTGTTACTATTAGGGTGTATGATTGCGGGTAGTGGGAGAATATCTCTCTTTGCCTTCTGTTCATACCCTCCGGTTCAATCTTCGATCTCCATTGAATTATGGGTCAGCGATCTGTTTTTTGGCAGGCGGACCCGACTGGGAGGAAGCAAAATACGATCCCAAGGAGAAACCTATGACACACACTATTGCTGTTGCCGGAAAGGGCGGTGTGGGGAAAACCACCGTCTGCGGCATGATGATCGATTATTTGATCAAAGAAAGAAAGACCCCTCTTCTGGTGGTAGATGCCGATGCCAACTCTAACCTCAATGAGGTTCTGGGGGTTGAGGTAGACACCACTTTGGGTACCGTTCGGGAAGAGATGGCACAGGCCGAACTCCGTGGAGATGTGATCCCCAAGGGCATGACCAAGGCTGACTATGCAGAGTACCGCTTCAATACCGCATTGGTAGAAGAAGACGACTTCGACATGCTGGTCATGGGCAGAACCCAAGGCAAGGGTTGCTACTGCTTCGTCAACGGCATCCTGAAATCTCAGGTGGACAAGTACGTAGGCAACTACAAGTACACCGTCATTGACAACGAAGCCGGTATGGAGCATATTGCCCGTGGCACTTTGCCTAAGGTAGATACTCTGCTTCTGGTTTCCGACTGCTCCCGTCGGGGCATTCAGGCAGTAGCCCGCATCGCTCAGATGGTAGAAGAACTGAAGCTGAACCCCACCCAGATGGGACTCATTGTCAACCGCGCTCCCGGCGGCATCCTTAATGAAGGTGTCCGGGAAGAAATCGAAAAGCACGGTCTGAACCTCTTAGGCGTTCTGCCTCAGGACGATGCCGTGTACGAAGCAGACTGTATGGGTAACCCCAGCAGTAAGATCCCCGATTCCAGCCCCATGAAGCAGGCCCTTGCACAGGTGCTACACGGCATCGGCATCTAACCCCAAAGTATGTACAAGCTCGTAGGGGCGAAGCCATGTCTTCGCCCGTGGGCAGTTTCGTCAAGAACACACTCACAGAAAACGAAGGCTGTTACTTTTCGGTATCTTTCGGGCGAAGACATAGCTTCGCCCCTACAGGTGGCGTGTTCTGCGTCAGGGCAAATTCTTTTACATCGTAAACCCCAAGTTTAACACTTTTTATATTTTTCAGGAGGTATATTCATGGCTTTTGAACCCAAAACCCAGGCATTTAACGCTTCCATCGCCAAGGTTACCATCGGTACCGGCGACAAGGCCGTTACTTTCGGCGGCGTAAATGTCCTCCCCTTCTATTCCTTCGATGCTCCCATCGAGAACGCACCTAAGATCGGTGTAGAAATTCCCGATGCAGGTATCGCTGCCTTCACTCAGCCCGAGCTGCTGAAGTTCTACGAAGGCTGCAACACCCCTGCAGAGATGGCAAAGCGTGCCGAGACTATGCCCGGTGCTTCCTTCATCTGCCTGCGCATGGAAAGCGCAGACCCCAACGGCGAGAACAAGGCCACTGCAGAGTGCGTCGAGATCGCCAAGTCCGTTGCCGATGCAATCGAGATGCCCCTGGTCATCATGGGCTGCAAGAACATCGAAAAGGATGCCGAGCTCTTCAGCAAGGTTTCCGAGGCTCTCCAGGGCAAGAACATTTTGGTTCTGTCTGCTCGTGAAGAGAACTATAAGACCGTCGCCGCTTCCGCTGTTCTGGCATATGGCCAGAAGGTCGGCGCAGAGTCTTCCGTTGACATCAACCTGGCAAAGCAGCTGAACGTTCTGGTTGAGGGCGTAGGCGTTTCTGCTTCTTCCATCGTTATGAATGCCGGCTCCGCCGCTGCAGGCTATGGCTACGAGTATGTTGCTTCCACTCTGGACCGCATCCGTGCCGCTGCTCTGGCTCAGTCCGACGACCAGCTGAAGATGCCCATTATTACCCCCGTTTCCACCGAAACCTGGGGCGTTAAGGAATCCGTCATGGCCGAGGCCGATATGCCCGAATGGGGCGATGCCGAGGAGCGTGGCATCAACATGGAGATCACCACTGCCGCCGCTTGCCTGGCCAGCGGTTCCGATGCTGTGATCATGCGCCATCCTGCAGCAGTTAAGACAATTGCTGACATGATTGACGCTCTGGTCTAATAAGGAGGTACTTACACATGGCACTGAAAGGCTTAGATATTTTCAAACTCTCCCCCAAGAAGAATTGTAAGGAATGCGGCAGCCCCACCTGTATGGCATTCTGCATGAAGGTTGCACAGGGCGCTGTTGAGCTGAGCAAATGCCCCTACTTCTCCGAAGATGCAATCGCAAAGCTGTCCGAGGCTACTGCACCTCCCATGAAGACCCTCACCGTCGGTGACGGCATCCAGCTGGGTGGCGAGACTGTTCTGTTCCGCCACGAGAAGACTCTGGTTTCCCGTAACCGTTTTGCTGTTTGCGTATGCACCAGCATGGACGATGCTACTGTTGATACCAAGCTGGCTGACCTCCAGAAGGTTGACTACGAGCGTATCGGCGAGCGTGAGTATGTAGAATTCGTCCGTGTGGCTCTGTGCGAAAACGGCACTGCCGACTATGTAGAGCTGGTTAAGAAGGCTATGGCTACCGGCCGTACCCTGATCCTGGACTGCCCCTGCGCTGAGACTGCAAAGGCCGCTCTGGAACTGTGCAAAGACAGCAAGCCCATCCTGGCAGGCGCTGATGCTTCCAACTACGAGGCAATGAACGCTGTTGCTACCGCCGCAGGCGTTGTTCTGGGCGTTAAGGGCGAGAACCTGTCCGACATCCATGACACCATCACCAAGCTGGAAGCAGCAGGCAACAAGAACCTGATCATTGACGTTACCGGTAAGACCATTAAGGAAACCTATGCCAACGCTGTTCTGGTTCGCCGCACTGCTCTGAAGGACGGCGACCGCTCCTTCGGCTATCCCTCCATCGTTAACGTTGCTAAGCTGGCAAAGGGCGACCTGCGCCTGCAGAATGCTCTGGCTTCCGTCTTCACCCTGAAGTACGGCTCCATCATCGTTATGGAGCAGATGACCTATGCTCAGGCTCTGCCTCTGTACGGTCTGCGCCAGAACATCTACACCGATCCTCAGAAGCCCATGAAGGTCACTCCCGGTATCTACCCCATCAATGGTGCAGGTCCCGACGATCCCGTGGTTCTGACTGTTGACTTCGCTCTGACCTACTTCCTGGTCAGCGGCGAGCTGGAGCGTGCAAACGTTCCCGTCAACCTCCTGATTACCGATGCTTCCGGTATGTCTGTTCTGACCGCATGGGCAGCAGGTAAGTTCTCTTCCTCCACTGTGAAGAAGACCTTTGACGAGTTTGATCTCATTAACAAGATCAACAACCGTACCCTGATCCTCCCCGGCAAGGTAGCTGTTATGAAGGGCGAAATCGCCGACAAGCTGCCTGAGTGGAATGTTGTTATCGGTCCCCGCGAGGCTGTTGAACTGGTGAAGTACATGCGTGACGGCGAGTACATCAAGGCTGCCGAAGCTGCTGCTGCCAACAAGAAGCCCGTTGAGGCTAAGAAGGAAGTCGTCGACGAGAACGCTCCTCTGGACTTCTCCAAGATCGTCATTCCCGAAATCGTTAAGAAGGATCTGGGCGTTACCTATAAGACCCGTAACGTCGAATCCAAGAAGTTCATCACCATCGGTGAGAGAATCCACTGCATCAGCCCCGTCATCCGTGACGCTATGGCTAACTTCAATCCCGATCCCATTCTGGAGCGTGCAGCACAGCAGATCAAGGCCGGTGCTACTTATCTGGATGTTAACATCGGACCTGCTGAGTCCAACGGTCCCGAGCTCATGACTTGGGCAGTTAAGCTGCTGCAGGAGAACTTCAACAACGTACCTCTGGCTCTGGATACCGCCAACAAGAAGGCTATCGAAGCCGGTATCGCTGTTTACAACCGTACCAACGGTAAGCCCATCGTCAACTCCGCTGACGCAGGCTCCCGTATTTCCTACATTGATCTGGCAGCTGCCAACGATGCTATCGTTATCGCACTTTGCTCCGCTGACGGCATTGCAAAGGACAACGACGAGCGTATGCACCACTGCCACACCATGCTCGATCGCGGTATCGCTCTGGGCATGGATGCACAGGATCTGTGGTTTGACCCCCTGTTCCTGGTTGTTAAGGGCATGCAGGACAAGCAGATGGACGTTCTCAACGCTATCCGCCTGTTCTCCGAAGAAGGCCTCAACTCCACCGGCGGTCTGTCCAACAACTCCAACGGCGCTCCCAAGGCTCTGCGTCCCATCATGGACTCCGCCCTGGTTGCAATGTGCATGATGCAGGGTCTGACCTCCGCTATCGTCAACCCCAACGACCTGCGCCTCATGGAGACCATCAAGTCCTGCGACATCTTCAAGAACAACGTTCTGTACTCCGACTCCTATCTGGATGTCTAAGCGGAACGAATTATCCCAGCGTAATATGCCGGGAGGGAGATACCTCCCCCCCGTCAGTTTGCATTTTTTGAAGGATTAGGAAAATACCCTCTCCCGAGGAGAGGGTGCCCCGTAGGGGCGGGAGTGGAATACGGGCGGAAAACTACCGGATTGC
>JAZSAO010000462.1:0-2509 GCA_045601945.1 Faecousia sp.
CGTACACCCATAGAGAAGGGCTTCGGCTCCATGGGAACCGCCATGTCGTAGAGGGTACGGTAGGTATCTCTTGCACTGTGGCCGATGGCAAGGATCAGTTCCCGGCAATCCATGGTATGGGATGTTCCGTTCTGCTCGTAAGTTACACCGGTAACCTGATCCCCCTCACGGGAAATGGCGGTAACTTTGGCACCGAAGCGGATCTCTCCGCCTAAGTTAAGGATCCGTTTCCGCAGATTCACAACAACTTCCTGCAAAACATCAGTTCCTACATGGGGTTTTGCATCATACAGGATCTCTTCTTGGGCTCCTGCCTTGACGAACTGGTGGAGAACCCAGCGGATCCGTTCATTTTTCGTTCCTGTATTCAGCTTTCCATCGGAGAAGGTTCCGGCTCCACCTTCGCCAAACTGAATATTGGATTCCGGATTTAAGGAACTGCCCCTGCGGAAAGCGGCTACGGTCTCCATACGATCCTCGACAGCCTGTCCACGTTCCAAGACGATAGGCCTTAGCCCGGCCATAGAAAGAACCAGAGCCGCAAAGATCCCTGCAGGGCCAAAGCCAACCACGACGGGTCTATGGTCGGAGTTACACTTGGGAACCTTGTAATAATAAGGCTCCTCATAGGTGACCTTTTTATTACGAAGCTGTTTCACAAGCTGTCGCTCCCCTTTCCGCAGGCTGACATCTACGGTATAGACCCAAGACAGATCCGGCTTTTTTCGGGCATCTAAGGATCTCTTATAAATTTGCAAAGCGGTAATATCGGAAGAACGAACCTTCAGCACCTGAGCGGCACAATAGCAAAGGGTGTTTTGATCGTGTTCCGGAGGTAAAATAATATCTCTGATTCGTATCATACGCTTCCTCTCAATTCTCCTGCAAGGTGGCCGGAAGACCATGCCCACTGCAGATTATAGCCGCCGCAGTCTCCGTCAATGTCTAAGACCTCTCCCGCTGCATACAGCCCGGGGCACAGGCGGCTTTCCATGGTTTGGGGATTAAATTCTTCGGTTCGGATACCGCCGGCGGTGACCTGTGCCTGCTCCATACCCATGGTTCCCAGTACATTCAGGGACAGGGATTTACACATATTCACCACTCTGTCCAAGGCATAGACACTGCGGCAGGGCTGTTCCAGAGAAATGCCGCAGCCCCGGAGAATGGTTCTGCCCAAGCGGTTATGGAGAATTCCGGTGAGAAGATCCTCGGCTTTCAGCTCCGGAAGAGCGGCAATGCGGCTTTCCAGCAGCTGCCGAAGCTCTTCATAAGAGATATGGGGCAGAAGATCGATTGCAAGTTCTCCCCCAACGGCTCCCCGGGACAGCTCGAAGATCACAGGTCCGCTGACACCGTAGTCTGTAAACTGGAGCTCCCCCTGACGGGTCAGACTGCCGTAGGTGACCTTGGCTTCACAGCGGACACCCTTTAGGGATCGGACCAGGGAGGTATCTGTTTTCATCTGCACAAGAGAGGGATAGAGCTTGGTGCGGCTGTGACCGAAGGAGGCCAGGAGCTTATAGCCCAGATCCGTTCCCCCCAGCTTAGAGCCTGCAATGCCTCCGGCGCAGAGGATCACTCGGTCTGCGCAGAGGTCTCTGTCCCCGGCTTTGGCATGGAAGGTGCCGTTGCGGCGGCGAAGGGAAAAGATCTCTTGCCCCGTCAGGAGCTCTACATTCTCCCGATGCTCCAGAGGAAGGCGCAGGACATCCAAAACGCTGTTGGCGCTGTCGCTGTAAGGATATACCCGTCCGGAGGCCTCCGTCACCGTAAGCAGTCCCAAGGATCGGAAAAAGGCTAAGGTCGCCTCTGTATCAAATTGCTCCAGCGCATAGGTGCAGAAGTCCTTGTTTTCTCCATGATAATGAGACAGGTCTAAATGCCTGTTGGCTAAATTACACCGGCCGTTTCCGGTGGATAAGAGCTTACGCCCCAGACGGCTTTGCCGCTCTGCTAAAATCACATGATGAGAGGGGTCTTGGGAAGCAGTCAGGGCTGCCATCATTCCCGAGGCGCCGCCTCCGATGATCAGTATGGTCATAGTAAACATTCCTTTTTCGTATATATCCCATGTATTATACCCGAAAACACAAAATATGGCAAGGGTCTTCTTGACAGTATCCCATTTTTTCGTTATGATATACAAAGGAGATGATCAATATGAACATGAACGAAGTCATTGCAAGAATCAATGCCCTTGCCGCAATTGCCAAAACCCGTCCCCTAACCCCGGAGGAAGAGGCAGAACGGGCAGACCTGCGGCAGAGATACATTGCCTCCGTCCGGCAAAACTTAAGAGCCCAGCTGGACAACACCTATGTGGTAGACGAAAAGGGAAACAAATGCCCCCTCATGGATGCCAACAAGGGGAAACAGAAAAAACAATAAAGAACCCCCACAAATGGCCCGCTTTCCCAATGGAGCCACAGTACAGATATACCACAAACAGAACACAAAAAGGAGACCCAATATGAAACGATTTCTCGTTTTTCTCTTAATCGCAGCC
>JAZSAO010000463.1:0-12258 GCA_045601945.1 Faecousia sp.
GTATACTTCCACCATGGCAGTGCTGCTGTTCCTTGGCGGTTTGATCCTTCTCGCTCTGGGCTTTGCAGGCGAGTATATCGGACGGATCTATATGACGGTCAGCAATATGCAGCAATACCGCGTCAGAGAGGTGGTAAATTACGTTCCCGCTCCCCAATCTCTCGACATCAAGAATCGAGATTCTAAAGGAGGTCCTGCATGAGCAGTAAATTCAGGCCCTTGTACGACAAATTGTATATGAGCATCGATACATGGCTCCTTGCTTTCCATGCAAACAGAAGTGGCCGTACCCGCGGGAAAAAGCTCCCAAAAAATCCTGTTTTAGACAGAGAGTATCGCTCGGCGGTTGTGCCATACTGGAAGCCCTTCGGCATCAAGCCCAAGAAGCACTGGTACCGTATCTATTGCGATCGTTCAGAGCACATTGCTCCGGAGTACATCCCCGATGATATTTGGTTCCACAAGATCATTCCCCACTTTAACACTCTGTTGTTTGCCCAGGCTTTACAGGACAAGAACCAGCACGGACTTCTTGTCCCCAGTGTAAAGCGACCTAAAACTGTGGTCAAGAACATTGCCGGAGTGTTTTATGATGATGATTATAGCTTGCTGACGGAGGATGAGGCTGTTGCTCGCTGTTTAAATGCAGGCCGCTTCCTATTTAAACCCGCTGTAGGGAGCGGAAAAGGTCACGACATTCGCTTCTATAACGGTTCAGATTTGGATACCGCTACAGTAAAAGGACTCTTTGCAAAATACGGGAATCGGAATTTCATGGTACAGGAGAAGATGAAGCAACACAGGGATATGGCAAAGATCTACGAAAAGTCCCTAAACACTATTCGCATCGTCACCTTCCTGTATCATAATGAGGTACATATTCTTTCTATCATCCTGCGAGCCGGCTCCGGAGGAAGCGAAATCGACAATGTTTCTCAAGGAGGCTATGCTTGCAAGGTAAATATGGACGGAACTTTGGATCCCTTGGCAGTAAATCGAAGGGGTGAGTGGGTTCCTAAGCATCCCAGCGGTACCGTTTTTGCAGAGGTAAAGATCCCCGGCTTTGATAAACTGCTCCGTACTGTAAAAGATGCTGCAGCCAAAATTGCCCATTTCAAGATTTTGGGCTGGGATTTTGCCATAGACGAAGACGGCGATCCCGTTTTCATTGAATATAATGTGATCCCGGGGCAGAACCAAAAAACTTGGGGCCCCACCTTTGGAGCCATGACAGAAGAAGTTCTGACAGATGTATTTATTGAATCTAAAAAATAAACCAATTACCAGAAAGTGAGAATGTAACTATTATGAAAATTGCTGTTGTAGGTGCCGGTAATGGCGGTTGCGCTGTTGCAACGGATCTCTGTCTGAGAGGGCAACACGAAGTAACCCTTGTAAAAACCTCTAAATCCATGCACAATGAGAATTTTGCCTACCTGTTGGAAAACGAGGGTAAGGTCGCCCTGTGGGAAGCCGGAGAAACCCGTCACACCAACATTCACCACGTGACCACAGATCTGTCTGTGATTTCCCATTGTGATGTTATCATCGTTTATGTCCAAACCAATTACCACGAGCCCCTGGTAAAGCGGATTGTTCCCTACCTGAAGCCCAACCAGATCGTTCTTTTTAACCCCGGCTACCTGTCCACCGCCTATATGCTCAAGCACGGTGTTCCCGAGGGTGTGATCATTGCAGAAGCTGAGAGTTCCTTTATTGATTGCCGTATTGCCGAGCCCGGTTTGATCCGTGCAGGCTTCCGCAACGTAAGAAACCCCATCGGCATCTATCCCGCTTCCCGTAAGGAAGAAGCTATTGCAAAGCTGGATCAGCTTGGTTTCCCCTTTGTGTATCTTTCTTCCGTAGTAGAAGCAGCACTTCACAACCCCAACCTGATCGTCCACACTGTCGGCGCCATTATGAGCATCCCCAGAATCGAAAAGACCAACGGGGATTATTGCATGTATCACGAAGTATTTACCCCCAGTGTATGGCGGATCCTTGAAAAGCTGGACTCTGAAAAGATGGATGTTCTGGAGAAGCTGGGCTTTGAACGCCTTCCCTATGTAGAGGCCTGCAAGTTCCGTAACAGCCTGGACGATGATCGGGATGCTAAGGAGGTTTTCTTCTGGTACGCCGCTATGCCCACCCGTGCAAAGGGTCCCATTGTCGTAGATTCTCGTTATATTTCCGAAGATGTCCCTCAGGGTCTGGTCATGCTGGAAGCACTGGGCAAGCAGCTGGGAATCGCCACCCCCATTACCACTGCCTTGATTGAAATGGCAACTGTAGCTCTGGGCCGAGATATGCGCGAAGAAGGCAGATCCCCGGACAAGCTGGGCCAGGAAAATATTGCAAAGATCCTTGCAGATTGCAAATGATTCATTTATAAATGCGATGTGCTATAAAGGAGGATGTCTGTGATGTCTCTATCACAAAAAATTGTTCGTAAGATATTCTATGCTTTCAGATTTACAATTCCTCGTGCAAGAATGCATATCACGGGAATACTGGAAAATCGTATTGCAACAGCTGCTTCCAAGCGGATAAAGGTTGCTCCGGACTTTAACAAAAAATTTAAAACGGAGGTCTTACCTCGTTGGAAGCCCTATGGTGTAAAGCCCCATAAAAACTCTTTTAAGGTTCTATGTCCTGAAGGAAAGCCCATAGACTATCGTTATATTCCCAACGGCATGTGGTTTGATGACATTCTGTGCCATTATAACAACCTGGTGGAATGTCGCATTTTGGGACATAAATCCATTCAGCCTCTGTTGGTTCCCTCATTAAAAACCCCGGAAACCGTAATCCAGTCTGCATACGGAATCTTCTATGACAATCAGTTTAATCCTTTGACAGATGAGCAGATTTGTCAGCGCATTCGATCCGCAGGCCATGTAATTGTAAAGGAAAGCGCCCTTAGCTCCGGAGGTCAGGGGATTACCTTTATTGAGCCGGAAACCGTGAAGGACGAGGAGATACTGCAGATCCTGAAATCCAGAAAAGAAGATTGCATTATCCAAAAAATTCTAAAGCAGCACAAGGTGCTCAATGATATTCACGCAAAATCCGTAAATACCATTCGTTTTGTTACATTCTTCCACAAAAACGAAGTCCATATTCTTTCTACTGTGCTCCGCATGGGTAGTGGAGATGCAAAAGTAGATAATATTGGAAAGGGCGGCTACGCTTGTCGTGTACATGAAGATGGAAGGTTGGATAAAAATGCAGTTAGCAGAGCAGCCAGCTGGAGCACCGTCCATCCCGGGGGAGCAGTATTCGGTGATATTGTGCTTCCCAACTATGGTGAGATTGTAAAAGCTGTTAAGGAAGCAGCACGCAAAGTACCTTTCTTTAAAATTCTTGGTTGGGATATTGCTATTGACGAAAATGGTGAGCCGGTGTTCATTGAGTTCAATGTTCGACCGGAGCAGAATCAAAAGACTTGTGGACCTACCTTTGGTGATATGACCGATGAGGTTCTTGCTGAGGTCTTTGCTAAGAAATCGTAATAAGGAGAAGCTGTTATGATCACAATTGGGAAACCTTATATTACTACAGACGAAGACCACAGTTATTTAAAGGCTCGGGTCTATGTTTCTGATGATACAGCACGGAATTGGATTGAGTACTCTAAAAAACATTATCTCATCTATTGGCGAACGGATTCGGATTATCCTCCAAAAAGTTGGAATCAAACCGATTATACTATGTGGTTCCGGGTTCCCAAGGAATATACCCCTTATTTGACAGATGAGGTTTGCGATGCTTTCTTAGTTTCTATGATCTACTATGCCATGGCAACCGGTTCCGATATTCGTTGTGAGGCTCCTGTTTCAGAAAAACTCTGCTACGGTATCACTACCCATATTATTCCCCTGCTCTGTGATAAAAAGCACGGATACAGAAGAATCCGTCTCACCGCAGAGACAACGAATCAGGATTTTTCCCGAAAAAAAATGAACGGAACGGGAATGTCTTGCGGTGTAGATTCCCTGTATACGCTATGGAAATATACCGTAGATGATATTTCGGAGAGCTATCGTTTAAACGCTCTTACTTACCTAAATATGGGTGCTATTTTCCATCCCAATATGAATTCCTCTATCAAGTATACTTTGGAAGAATTTTATAAAAAAACCGATGAAATGTCCTATGAGAAATACCTCTGTGCTTTAGAAGTAGGAAACGCTGTAGACATGCCTGTAATCTATATTGAGTCCAACATGGATAGTGATTTCTACAGAGGCTGCTATGGCTATACCTGTGTTTACCGTAACACTGCTTGCATTTTGGCAATGTCAAAATACTTCTCCAAATATTATTGCTCTTCAGCGGGGTGGCCGACTTTCTATGATCCCACTCTCCATGACGGAAGCGAGCACTATGAATTGATGCTTTGCCCCTTCCTTTCTTCAAACAGTGTGGAATTTATCCTATCTGATGAGGCAAGTAGATTTGAAAAAACCGCAGCTTTAGCAGACTACGATATTGCACAGAAATATTTAGATGTATGCTTCCGCTTTAACAACTGTGGCGTATGTCCCAAATGCTACAGAACGCTAATTACTTTAGATTTGATGGGCAAATTGGATCGTTTTAGCCACTGTTTTGATATCGACAAATTCAAAAAAAATCGGGCAGCTGCGTATTATTGGTTGCTTAAGACGAAGAATTATAAAGAACTAACGGATAATGCCGTCTTTGCAAATGACTTGTACGAGATTGCAAAGGAAAAGAAAATGATCCCCTTTGCCTCTCGGCTCAAGTATTTCTTTACATGTCCACTTTTGTTGGCAGAAAAATTCCTATTCCATAAAGTTCTTCCTGATAGCGTTCATAAGTGGTTGTTCCTTAAAAAACATCATATGACTTCTGCAAAATAATAATTCCAAAGATAACATATTGGATCATAATGGAAAGGAGCAAATATGTTGAAGATCAGCTTCCTCGGTGATATCACCTGTGATCGCCCTTTTTTACAATCGGCAAAAAAATCCCAAGGGATCTACGATTATCAAGGGGCTTTTCGTCCAATGTCCCCCCTTTTGTCGGATAGTGACTATGTTGTGGGAAATTTGGAAACAGTTTTTGCCGGATCTAAATATCCTTATAATAAGGGACTTCATTACAATACACCGGATTCTTTCTTAAAGGAAGTAAAGGCAATGGGTGTACATCTGCTCACGACAGCAAATAACCACTGCTTTGACTGGGGTATGGAAGGGCTTCTCAGCACACAAAAAATGTTGGAGCAATCCGGTATTGCCTATATCGGAACTTCCTCTAAAAAGCGTGACAAGTCCTATATGATCCAAGAAGTTGCTGGAGTGAAAATTGCATTTTTCTCCTATACCTACGGAGTAAATCAATATTCGGATATTAAAATCCCTGAAAACCTGTCAGATTATGTAAATCTCTTGCGTCCTTGCAAAAGAAAGCCTTTAAAGTATCGCATTATAGATAAACTGATTCCTATGGAATTACGGCGCAAAATCAAAATTCTTATGGGAAAGCCTACTATTAACGCATATCCCGATAAACTGTATCCCTCGATGATAGATCAAGGTTACCTAGACCGAATCAAGGAGGAAATCCGTCTTGCTAAGGAAGAAGCAGATTTGGTAGTATTTTGCTTGCACATTGGTGGTCAGTTTAATGAGCAGCCCGGTGGATACAGCGAATTTATTATGAGCTTCCTGAAGGATCAGGGGGTAGATGTAGTGATCGGGCACCACCCACATACTATCCAGAAAACAGAGATTACCCAGAATGGGAAGGTATATGCCTATTCCTTAGGAAGTTTTAGCCTTTCTCCTAGTGCTATATATATCCATCACGAATGTAAACCAGAATATTCTCAGATCATAGATGTTTATATAGATGATGTCGCCAAAAAGATTCAAAAGGTCACCTTCTCTTTCTTGAAGATTACAGAGGATGATCAAGCATTTCTTTCTGTTGTGCCGGCTTACGAACTGTATGAGAAGTTGCACGGTGAAGAAAAGACGGCTTTGTTAGAGGATATCCGGAACTTGTATGAGAGAATTACCGGAAAACCTCATACTCAGATCGGCGTTCAAAAGGAATATTCCCTTTTCTGATTACAAAAGGAGCTTTTTATGAAGGTTATTTTAAATGCAGACGATTACGGCTATAACCGTGCATCCAATGAAGGAATTCGACAGTCCTTTAAAAACGGCTATATCACTCAAGCATCCTTAATGACCAATTTTGGTGAAATAACCAATGAAGCCGTAGCTATCGCAAGAGATGAGGGATTTGATGATCGGTTAGGCCTGCATATCAATCTGACTGCCGGGGTCCCTTTATCAGACAGTATGAGAGTGTTGAGTCTTTTTGTTCGTGACGGAGAATTTATCCCTCCCTATGACAAAGAATATAAGAGCAGAATCTATAAGATTTTACCCCTTCATATTAATGCTATGCGAGATGAAATGCGGAAACAGATTGAGAAATATCTTTCTTATGAACTGACGATGATGCATTGTGACTGCCATTACAGCATTCAGCAAGACATCCCTGTTTGGATAGCATTAAGCCCCCTACTGAAAGAGTATGGATTTAAAACCTTCCGGGGATTGCTTTACAAGGTAGAATATAGTAAAATTTATAAATTCTATACGGAACTTGTGGAGTTATCTTATTCTTCCTTCATGGGTCCTCGTGCAGATATTGCTGTAAGTGCTCGCGGATTTGACAAATACTCCAAAATGAAGGATTTAAGCAATAGTGTTGTTGAGCTATATTCTCATCCTACTATACGAGATGGGCGTCTTATTGATAACTATACCTATGGCAGAACAATGGAGGAGAATATTGGACAATTTATTGAAAAGCATAAAGAAAACGCAGAGTTCATTACCTACAGAGATTTGCTTTGATTTTGCACTTCCATTGGCTGACAAGGAGTATTATTCATGACCCGTTCCGCTAATTCTATGAAAAATATGATCACCTTATATATCTCTCAGATGTTGGTGATTGTTTTAAACTTTGTTACTCGTACTGTTTTTATCCGAGCATTAGGAGAGGAATATCTGGGCATTAACGGTCTTTTTACCAATTTGCTGTCTATGCTGTCTCTTGCTGAATTGGGAATTGGTACAGCTATTGTATTCAAACTGTATAAACCAATTGAAACCCATAATGAGAGCCGCATTATTGCTCTCATGAAGCTGTATAAAAAAATCTATACCATTATCGGATGGATTATTGTGGCATTAGGTCTGCTTTGTATACCTTTTCTGCCGATCATTATAGAGGATTATGAGACAATCATTGCATTAAAGCTTAACCCTGCGCTTATTCTTCTGATGTACATCTTCAACTCCGCATCCTCTTACTGGTTCTTTGCTTACAAGCAGTCTATTGTCCGTGCTCACCAAAAATCTTATCTGCTAACTATTTGGGGATACGGTATTTACATTTTGTCTGCACTCGTGCAGATTATCGTTCTGAAAGTAACAGGCAGCTTTATCTTATATACTGTCGCTGTTATTGCATTTAATATCCTCCGAAACTTCATATATGCTTGGATTGCAAACAGAAGCTACCCATATTTGAAGAAAAAAACAGATGAGAAGATTCAAAAATCTGAGGTAAAAGAGCTATTCAAAGACTGTGGTGCACTATTTCTCTATAAAGTTAACAATGCCGTAATTAATGCCACTGACAGTATCATTATTTCTGTGATCTGCGGACTATCTTCTGTAGGTATTTACTCCAATTACCACCTGCTCGCTCGTAATATCAAAAATCTCATGGCTACCGCCTTTGATTCCATCGAAGCTTCTATAGGCAGTATCCATGCAACAGGGAAATTGGAGTGGAAACGGAGTATATTCCGTGCAACCAATTTAGTTGCAGTTGTATTATATGGCTGTATCAGTATTACCTTGGCTGTGGTAGGAGACGAATTTATCACATTGTGGATAGGCTCTGGGTATATAGCAAACAGTTTTTCCTTTAGAGGACAAACTTATTTCTACTCTCTACCATTGTTGTTGGGAATAGAATTGTTCCAAACCGGTTCTGTAGTATATTTAGGTCGTTTCCGGACAGCATTTGGGCTATTTCGCCAACTCAAGTTCCGCCCTGTTTTGAGCATGATTATCAATCTTGTCGTTGCATCTGTGTTGACACCTATTATAGGTCTACCGGGACCTATTATTGGGACCATTGTGGCAAATGCCTGTACGATTCTTATTTTTGATCCTATTGTGATTATCAGAAATGAGCTCCATATATCCATTCGAGAATATTTTATGAGGAATTTCCTCTATTATATCGTCACTTTTATTGCAGGAGCACTTGCATGGTATATTTGCACTCTGATTTCCGGTGAGGGACTGATCATGTTCATTATCCGCGGCTGTACTTGTGTTGCAGTATCCGGTCTTGTTTACTTGATCGTCTTTGCTCGGAGTCAAGAAATAAAGATTCTTTTATCATTCCTTCCTAAGAAAGTTAAGAAGATTCTTCGAATCCGCGGTATTTGATTCAAAGCAACCGCATCAGCAATGCATCGACATCGGCATCTCCGGGTCGATGCATTGCTTGTAGTTTCTATACATGACTATTGCATTGACACGAAACACCACTATATCTCCTTTGACAGGTCACGTGAATAAGTGTATTCCAATAGAGACTCATAATAAACGAGGATAGTTATATGAACAACACATTTACAAAGAGCCATACCAACATGCTAAAGGGCGTGGCAACGCTACTGCTTTTGTTTCACCATCTGTTTTATCAAATAGAATATTTTGATTTATGTTATTCCTTCAGTGATACTTGGATCAATTTTCTTCAGGAAATTGCCGTTCATTCCCGAGTATGCGTTTCCATATTTTTGCTTTTAAGTGGCTTTTGCCTTTTGTAACCGGGATGGTCCTTGCAGAAAAAAACACATTTTCTCTACTCCTTCGCACACAAGGTAAAAAAGGGGGGTTGCTACCGCAATCAATGTCATTAAGTTAGTGACAAGTTCCAAGTGTTAGGGTGGTTAAACTGAGAGCATCCAAGCAGAAAACTGTTTTGGATGCTCTTTTGCCGTAATTTGGGCATGACAAATGAGCGGATGATTGAGAAATCCGCTTAAAAAGGGCTATTCAAATCGCAAAAATTATGCTATTCTATAGGTGAAGTTAACCGCATGTTTAGCGGTCATTTTGCGAGGTCTGTTCCTGCCTGGGCGAATCGGAGAGACATGCCTACGAATGAGGGCTTCAACATCTGGTGGAGATACATTTCCAAGAAGGAATTGTCTGCAAACATGTACTGCGACAGAGAAGTTTGCTTTATAAGTATACTTAGCGTCTGCTTTCTGAATGATTACGTGCAAGGTAACCAACTCAGTAAAGTTGTACATGATCAGTCTATCAAAGATCTCTTGGTATATGTACTCCACCTTTTTTGCGTGAAAATGCAGCAATCCTACTGTGTATTTTAGCTCGCGGAAGGAAGTTTCGATACCCCAGCGCATATTGTAAAGCTTTTTTAGTTCTTCAGCAGGAAAATTGTGTTTGTCCAGGTTTGTAACAACAGTCTCATAGGTATCGTCAGTAATTTTGAAGCGGACGATGCGAAATGGTAAGTTGTAGAAAACAGCCGATTGGTGCTTTCGATTTTTCTTTGGCAAATAGTCAAAAGTCGAGGTAGAACTGATGAGTTTAAATTGGTTTCTGTTTGCTAAAAGTGTTTTGACCTCATTGGTTTGTTTCGTCGTTAAGGACAGATAGACAAATAAATCAAATTCATCTGTATTGGGTAAATCTAAGCCTGCAGCAATGCCGGTTGAATGCACAATATCCTGAATGCGGATTAGGAAGTTCCACCCCTTTTCTTGAACATGTGCCATAAGGTTATATCCCTCATAGCCTCTATCCGCAATAACCAGAACATTTTCCAAGATAGAACGATCTACCATATGACAAAGAGAACTCCGTTCATTGGCTTTTCTCTCTCCCAATAAGACAGCATCCATATAAGTATGCTGTAGCAGATCATACATTGCATCCAAGTGCAGCAAGCTGTACGGAGCCTGTCCGTTGGCACCGGGAAAGAAAGAGTCAGCATGATTGGGGTTTGTAGGGATTTGTATATCGGATCCATCCGCGGCAAATAACCGTAGTCCTTTATATAGTTTGGGGGAATCTGTTTTATCGACAAACAAGCTGAACAGCATAGGGAAAGTCTCTTCGCTGAGTTTTCCTCTTTGTTGGACAAACGCAGAAGACGAAGCAATATCTGCAGAGCATCCAAAATGCTTTAGCATTTCTGTTGCTAAACAGCCGCCTTCCATGGAAAGAATTGTAGAAATCATCTTCCGAAATGGCAATTTTCTTTCTCGTGAAAAGTAGATCCCCGGTTTCTTTGAGAACATCCAGGATACTGCACAAAGCTGAGAAATGGATGCGTCCAATTTCCGTTTAACAGACGATATTATATGTTGCATTACCGTGCCTCCTTGTAATTTAGGGTGGATACCCCTCTAATTACAAAGGCCTTTTTGCTAATCGCAATTACCAAAAAGGCCGCACATTTTTGTTCATTTGTCAAGTACTATTTTGAAATTATTACGAAAAAACCGGGCTCCACATCGCTGTAAAGTCCGGTTTCTCTTAACTTAATGACATTGGCTACCGCAATTAGTCTCTTCTTTGTATTTTTCTTTTCATACGAATCTATGTGGGATTAGACTATGACGCGTTCTTTGCTACTGCCATTATTTCGTTTGTCTGTAGTCTCATTTCCGTAGATAATTTCACAGGGAGAATTCTAAGCTTCATCGGGGTTCATTCTGCCAACATTTTCATGTTCCACACCTTTATTTATCTAAAATATTTCCGCAGTGAAATTTTTTGGTTTAAATATCCCCTGTTAATTTTCCTTATTCTGACTCTTGTTTGTGTATTTGTTTCTATAGGTATAGAGGCATTAAAGAAGCTCATTAGGCACGAACGGCTAAATCAATTGATCCAGAGTATATTAACACGACAATTCTCAAAACGTCAATTTTAAACCCAAGGAACGCACCGACTTCGCAGTCTACGAAATCGGTGCGTTCCTAATTGCAAATGAAACATCCATTCTTATTTGCAGAAAATATAGTAGCCGGTACGGGTGGAGCTGTCTGTGACACTGCCGCAGTGGCTCATGTCAAAATCACTGACCCTATAGAGGCAATCTTCGTTTTCCGACTTCCACAAGTAGAATTGCTCCACATCCTCCTGTGAAAACAGGAAGCGAATCTCTGCTTTTTTACAGAAGGGCATTGCGTTTAGTTCCGGTTCCCGACCACAAGCCACATCAATGACCATTTTAAGAAAATCGTGACCCGTAGACAGATAGACCAAGTCAGACCCGATACAATCCCCACCCATACGGGCGCCGATCTCAATGAAGCGGATATTCCCTTGGTCATCTACCCGAAATTCTCCATGTCCGGCACTGTTTTCCACATGGAGAGCATCTAAGGCCCGGAACATTTCTGCCTTCGCCCGGAAAACCGTTTCTTCCGGCAGATCCGATGGCTGGCAATGACCGGTTTCGATAAAGTGGGGCGCGCCGGTTGTGAACTTCTTTGTTACTGCAAGGAAGTGATGCTTCCCCTTATAAGAAATGGTTTCAATACTGTACTCCTGACCGACAATATATTCTTCAATAATAGCTTTCTTCTCAAAGGAGGCGGCACAGGCTTCCTGCACAGCCTGCTCCATACCGTGGAGGGTCTCTAATTTCATGATCCCTCTACTGCCGGATCGATCTGTAGGCTTTACGATCACCGGGAATCGGAGCCCCTGCACAAGCTTGGAAAAATCCGAGGACTCATCTGCAAGGACGAATTGAGGGCACGGAATTCCTGCCTCAGACAAAGCCCGCCGCATAGCGTACTTATTGGTCTGGATCTCGGTGTATTTTGTAGCATTGCATGGAAGACCTAATGCTTCCGCCACATAATTCACTGTTATAGCCGCTAAATCCGAAGCAATGGAACAGATCCCATCCGGTTGAATTTCTCTACACTTTTCTAAAATGCAGTCTTTTTCGATAATGCTGATAGGGTAAAAATAATCGGCTGTCTTCTCCCCTACCGCGCCATCTCTCCATGCAAATACATGGGTCTCAAAGCCAAGAGACTTTGCCTTTAGGATCAATTGATTCTGAAAATCATTAGCCCCGATGATCACAAGCTTTTTCAAAGCCTTTCCTCCCTCATCCGTAGAAACT
>JAZSAO010000464.1:0-3492 GCA_045601945.1 Faecousia sp.
GCATCCTGCATAGTGCTTCGCTGCATAAGGGATATCTTCTTGCCGGATGCCATAGTAATCGCTGCGGCCACGGTGATCACGCCCATGCCGCCAATTTGGATCAACAGTAGAATCACAGTTTGTCCAAATCCAGACCAGTAGGTTGCCGTGTCCTGCACGATCAGACCTGTCACGCAAACTGCGGAAGTGGATGTAAACAGAGCATCCAAAAAGGATGCGCTTTGACCGCTGTCGGTAGCGACCGGCAGAAGCAACAGCAGTGTCCCCACAAGGATCACACCGGCAAAGCCGAAGAGGATGATCTGAGAAGAGCTGAGCCTTCGTTTATGTAAAACCGCCCACATGGCGATACCTCCCAACACTTTTCTTACTGTAATCCTATCAGAAAAGGTATAAAGGGGGTGTTAAGGCTCGCGCAGGCGGTGTTAAGATTGTATAAAGATGTTGACGGCTATATCCGGGATACCTGCAAGATTACCAAAGAAGATATGATCGCTTTCCTCAAAGCTAACTGTGGCTATTCCGTAAAACCTGCTTTAGGGAACACGAACGCCAAGGTACATATCGTTATTTCAGCTTCACCGCCTTCAATTTCCTTAAGCCGCTGTCGAAGGGCTGCAATCACACCGAAAACGACTGCAACGATTAGTCCGCCATAGAGCAGCAATTTTTGAGGCAATGGTCATTTCTATTGACTTTTGTTGATGTTTGTGGTACGCTAATATCACACCAAATGAATAAAGGAGGAATGTTTATGGAAGCCTATATGCAATGGCTTTGGATCGTAGCTTTGGTGATCTTTGCAATTGCCGAGGCATCCACGGGAGCAGTAGTGTCCCTGTGGTTTATGGGCGGCTCTCTGGCAGCGTTTTTATTGGCTGTGTTTGGAGTACCCGTGTGGTTGCAGATCCTCTGCTTCGTGGTAGTGTCTTTTGCTCTGCTTCTCCTTCTGCGCCCTCGTCTTAGAAAGATGGTGGAGTCGAAAAAAGTGGCTACCAATGCAGACAGCTTGGCAGGAAAGATCGTTCTGGTTACAGAGGATATCGACAATCTACGTAATCGGGGCGTGGTGCGAGTGTCCGGTGTGGACTGGGCTGCATTCAGTGCGGATGGAGAGCCCATCGCAAAAGAAACTCCTGTGCGAATCGTTAGCGTCCATGGTGCAAAACTCTGTGTAGAGAAAACAGAGTCTGTATAATCTCAAGCGTACATAAAATATAAGGAGGAAATAAGGATGAATTTGATGTTAGCAATTAACCCCGGCGCCACTGTGGTAGGTGTGATTGCCTTCTTGGTAGTGGTTATGATCATTCTCATTAAGAATATCATTGTTGTAAAGCAGTCCAATGCCTATGTAATCGAAAGATTGGGCGCATTCCACGAGGTCTGGGGCGTAGGTATCCACTTTAAGGTTCCGTTCCTGCAGAAGATCGCAAAGCGTGTCAGCTTGAAGGAGCAGGTTCTGGACTATCCCCCTCAGCCTGTTATCACCAAGGATAACGTTACCATGCAGATCGACACGGTCGTGTATTTCTCCATTACCGATCCCAAGCTCTATACCTACGGTGTTGAGCGCCCCATGCTGGCTATGGAGACTCTGACTGCTACCACTCTGCGTAACATCATCGGTGATCTGGAACTGGACCAGACCCTGACTTCCCGTGACGTCATTAACACTAAGATGCGTGCCATTCTGGATGAGGCTACCGATCCTTGGGGCATTAAGGTTACCCGTGTGGAGCTGAAGAACATTCTGCCTCCCCAGGACATCCAGAGCTCCATGGAAAAGCAGATGAAGGCAGAGCGTGACCGCCGTCAGGCCATCCTGCAGGCAGAAGGCACCAAGCACTCTCAGATCCTCGTTGCAGAAGGTGAGAAGGAATCCGCCATTCTCCGTGCAGATGCAGAAAAGCAGGCTGCCATCCTCCGTGCAGAAGGTCAGGCAGAAGCAATCTTGGCTGTCCAAAAGGCAACTGCAGAAGCTATGCGTATGCTAAACGAGGCTTGCCCCAACGATCAGGTCATTAAGCTGAAGGCTCTGGAAGCCATGCAGAAGATCGCTGACGGTCAGGCTACCAAGATCATTATCCCCTCTGAACTTCAGGGTCTTGCAGGTCTTGCAACCGGTCTCGTGGAGAGTGTTAAGAAGTAATCGGTAACTATATTTCTACCGAGAGTCCCGATTTGGGGCTCTCGGTAGTTTTTTCTGCGTCCTTTTACAATTGACAGAATGCGGTTCTTATATAATACTGTTTCTTGATAAAATGGTTTGAAAACCATTTTATTGCAGGATGAATATCCTGCCCCGCCTAAGGCGGCAAGAACAGTATTACAGGTTATTTCTTGGCGGCTTTGCCGCCATGCCGCTTACCAGCGGCATAATAAAACGGTTAATCCGTTTTATTAGAAATAAGTATTACAGGGCAATGAGAAAAACGGACCATCCTGCCAAAGCTTGGCAAGATGGTCCTAAAAAATTATGAGGGATTAGGGACGGATCAATACATGCCGCCCATGCCACCTGCGGCGGCAGCGGCTGCTGCGTCAGCTGCGGGGTCGGGCTTGTCAACGACCAGAGATTCGGTGGTCAGGATGCAAGCGCAGATGCTGGCTGCATTTTCCAGAGCACTGCGGGTGACCTTAGTGGGATCTACGATGCCTGTGGGGATCATGTCGCAGTAATCGGCAGAGTAAGCGTTGTAGCCATAGCCAACCTTACCGCTGTTCTTGATCTTCTCATATACGACGGAGCCGTCGACGCCGGCGTTCTCTGCGATCTGACGGATGGGAGCTTGGAGAGCCTTTGCAATGATAGCTGCACCGGTCTTCTCGTCACCGGTGAGGGTGTCTAAGAGAGCCTCAACAGCGGGGATCGCATTGACGTATGCAGTGCCGCCGCCTGCTACGATGCCTTCTTCTACAGCGGCGCGGGTAGCGTTCAGAGCATCCTCAACACGGAGCTTTTGTTCCTTCATAGCAACCTCGGTCTGTGCGCCTACGCGGATAACAGCAACACCGCCGGACAGCTTAGCAAGGCGTTCCTGCAGCTTCTCACGGTCATAGTCGGAAGTGGTGACAGCGATGGAAGACTTGATCTCGTGGATACGGTTCTGGATGGCGTTGGGATCACCGCAGCCGTCAACGATAACGGTGGTGTCCTTATTGACCTTCATCTGACGAGCACGGCCCAGATCATACAGCTGAGCGTCGGTCAGATTCATGTTCAGTTCGGAAGCAAAGTAGGTGCCGCCGGTGAGAACAGCGATGTCACGGAGCATTTCCTTGCGGCGATCACCGAAGCCGGGAGCCTTAACGCAAACGCAGTTGAAGCTGCCGCGGAGACGGTTAACGAGCAGGGTAGACAGAGCGTCGCCCTCTACGTCTTCTGCAATGATGACCAGCTTCTGGCCACCCTTAACGATCTGCTCCAGAATGGGGAGAATGTCCTGAATGGAGGAGATCTTCTTATCGGTAATGAGAATATAGGGATCG
>JAZSAO010000465.1:0-8187 GCA_045601945.1 Faecousia sp.
CTACCTTGATATGGGTTCCGGCAGTCGAGCCGGAAAGGGCATAGACAGCATAAAAGTAGTCTACATCGGACAGGATACCGTTGGGGGTGTAGGATACGGTAGAAGAATCTACCCATTTCGCAACACCGTAAGAGGCATCAAGGCTCTTTCCCGTAGCATTACAGGTCATAGTGGGAGCAGCAGACAACAGTTCTCCACAGGAACCGGAGCTCACAAACCCTACAAGGGAACCTACAGAGCCATTGCGGTTGGTGTGGATGCCTGCTTTTACTTCGGTCAGGGAAATGTTCACGGTCTTTCCGTAGTCAATGACAACCTGGAAATAATCCGCAGAAGGGTTTCCGTCATAGGTAGCTGCATCGGCAGCAGATACCGATCTCGCAGGAAGCATTCCCACCAGAAGTACCAGCATTAGGAGCCAAGCGCCCAATCGTTGTACATGTTTCATAAACATACCTCACTTTCATTACCTCAATGCAGAATCAAAGCTTTCGGATCATCTTACGTTTAGCAGAAAAATCCATTCTCACATTTAACATTATAAATCAATCATTGCAAAATATCAATCTGAAAATGAATGAAAAGAGGTAATTTTGAAAAACATAGATTTTTGCAAATATATCATGCAATATGGCTATCATTTCCCTTCCGGTGTTCTCCTTCGTTCCGGTAAGGAAATCACAATTCGACAAGCTGAAATTAGATGGCTTGTCCGGCATGAAAAAAAGGGCCGTCTTCCGAACAGAAGACGGCCCCAAAGGGATTATAGAAATTACATATCGAAGGGTTCCATGCCCAGGACGGGGTGGCCTACTTCGGACAGGTACTCGAGGAGCTGTTCGGGATCCTCGGTGCAGACGGTTTCGTCAGCGATCATGTCGGTGAAGTTCTCAACACCGTAGAGCTCCAGTGCAACAGCATCCAGCTTCTCACGCATCTGCTCCTTCAGCAACTTAGGTAACCATGTGATTCTGCAAAAATGGGACAAACATTGTTTTTCGACTATTTTTGAAAAAATCCTTGACTTTTACCCGGGGTAAAAGAGTATAATCAACGGGTAAGGAGGGATTCTGTATGAAGATCAAAGCAATCTGCGAGGCTACAGGGCTCACAGACCGTACCGTCCGGTATTACATCGAAGAAGGTCTGATCGCCCCCTCGTACACAGAGAACTATTTGGGGCGAAGATCCTACGAGTATGAGGAATCCCATGTGCAGCAATTGAAGGACATCTCCGTTCTGCGGAAGTTCGGATTCTCTGTTGCAGAAATTCGCCAAATGCTCCAAAGCCCGGAGTCCATTATCCCCCTGACCATAGAGCTACGACAGCGAAAAGAAGCCGCCGTAAGTCAGGAACAGGAACTGCTTCGGACCTTATCTGCCCTGGACACGGAGCAAAGCTATACCGTAGCCCGGCTTGCAGCCTGTCTGTCTGCCCCTGTTGTGGATATTGCTCCCCCGGTGGGGGACGGAAAGGGAAACATAGGCACCATGATCTACAAGGCCATCGAGCTGACTGTGTTCTTTATCACCATCTGGCTTCCGGTCCTTGGGGCTGTTTTGGGGTTGGTGCTGTCTTTCCATGATTATCATTTTCCCGTTATAAGGCCAATAGCCATTGTGCTTACGGTCCCTTTTCTCCTGCCAACGATGCTCGTATTCCTTCTTCCCAAAATCAGCAAATCGCGAAAGCCGAAAAGCTTTACAAGGTTCGTACTGATGGCACTGTGTTGGATCTGTGTTCCCTTTTCTTTGTTTTTTTCCGCAGGCTTTGTCTCACATTCCGAGACCACTGATTTAAGAAACTACCGCAGGTTCGATCCGGATGTCCTTGCAAATCGCAGCAGTTTCTTCCTGGAGCTATTTCCTACTCGTCCCCCCTATTATGTAGTAGATGGCTATATGGATGATGCACACTATCTCTATCGCAATCTGCCCGCAATGGACTATACCTATGACATTTATGCCGAGTGGTCCTTGGAGCCGGAGGACTTCCGTGAGGAGGTAGCCCGCGTGACAAAGCTATACGAAGAGCAGGAGCAAGCCATAGCCGAGGAAACCACAGTGCCCTATATTACCACTGTGGAAAAGGGAAGCTATACCTGCCTGATCTACGCGCCTCACCAGTTCTCTCATATTTTTGAAGAAGTAACAGATAGCTACACATACTATATCTTTGCCTATGATGAAGAACATCTCCGGGTGCGCTATATCCTCTGCGACAGCTTAGAAAACGGAGCGGATCAACCCTACTACCTGTCCCTGCCGTGGTAAATCCTAATCGAAAAAAGCCGATTAAATCATCCGAACTTATGCCATCCGTAGAACTATTCTACATATAGATAATTCCGAAATCATTCGCAAAAACTTATACTATTCCTATAAGTTTACTGCTATATGTTAAGGAGGCATGGGGATGGACAGGGTTGCAATCGGTTCCCGTTTGAAGGAAGCTCGAAACAAAGCACTTTTGACACAAGAGCAATTATCTGAAAAGGTCGGCATCGGCACGACATATTTGTCTGATATTGAGCGTGGTGCAAAATTCCCCAGTTTAAGCTTATTCATTCACCTAGTAGATGCCTTGGGCGTTTCCGCAGATTATATTCTATGTGGTGAAATCGAAGCCGGCAAAAATTCTCTCAGCAACGATATTGCAAAGAAGTTGGAAGGACTGACTCCCAAACAGAGAATTGCCGTATGGCAACTGATCGACACTTATATTAAAAATTTGGATTAAACTCTGAAGCCGATCCGATTACGGGTCGGCTTTTTTGTCAAATTTTGCAGGAATTTTTTGAGTGATTACGACAAAAATCGACAGGATTTGCCCAGAAAACAAGTATAATATTATACAAATAGAAGAATATCTCTACTAATTATATAATTTTAGTCATTCGGAGGACTTAACAATGGAAAAACAGAATACCACAGAAAACATCCCATACAAGAAAATGTATACATGTATATGCGCCGAGGTTTCCCGTGCTATAGATTTATTGGACGACCCCCAAAACACAGCATTCGTAAAAGTTCTCTTGCAACAAGCACTATGGGAAGCAGAAGAACTGTATCTATCCCAAGGTGAGTGATATGCCCCTTCCGCTTTGACTCACGGTTTGCCACCCGAAAAATTGGGGCTGTTGCACAGTTGTGCAACAGCCCCAAAGGAAATATTAATTACATGTCGAAGGGTTCCATGCCCAGGACGGGGTGGCCAACTTCGGACAGGTACTCGAGGAGCTGCTCGGGATCCTCGGTGCAAACAGTCTCGTCAGCGATCATGTCGGTGAAATTCTCAACACCGTACAGTTCCGGAGCGACAGCATCCGGTTTCTATGCACATTTTAACCCTCGGTAAGCAAGGCACACCTTTCAACGACACAGCCCGGTTCACAGATTTTACAGGTATATGTTTTACAAAACAATACCGGATCGCTTAGGAAACTCCGGATCTTTCTTGGTAATGGAAAGCATTCTGCAAGCAGTTCCATTCGGTCGATTTCTTCCCGCTTCCCAAGCTTCCACCGTTTTCAAAGAAACACCAAGATATTTTGCAAATAGAACCTGTGTCATTCCTGTATTTTTCCGAATATCCTTAATTTCACTTGCTGTGAATTCTTCAATAGGGGTAATCGTAAGCGTTCTTGAATTTGCCTTTAAATTACCTTTCTCATATTCAATCGCCTCGTTTAAACCGGCTTTGATTTCTTCAAACAAAGACATAATCAATCCTCCTCGTTTTCTTTGAGCTGATTTTCAAGAACCTTAACCAATTCTCGAAGTTCGTTACGCTCAGACTTCGAAAGATTTTCCTTCTCATTTTTAGGATACGCGGTTAGTAGATAAATTTTCTCATAAACTTCAAAATCAATATAAATTACGCGAACACTTCCACTTTTACCACGGTGCTCGAAGGCAAACCGCATTTTACGGATGCCGCCGGTCTCCCTCATAACCGCACCGGTTTTGGGATCCAGAAGTATTTCTTCCTGCAATCTTCTCAAATCATTGTCATTTAGTCCCAGCGCCTTCCATTTGGACCGAAACAACGGAAGTTCAACAAATGTTCCGGCCAATGCATCCTCACCTCTCATTCACATTATACCCTATTTAATAGGGTATATCAATAGTGTTTGAAATTTTTTCTGTAGTATTCTGCTGTGAGCGCAACACAACTTGCGGAATTTTTAACTTCTAATTTCAAAAAAGATCATTTTAATAAATCCGATCAGACATACCGGATCTTCTGTTGCATTTTTAGAAATTTCGTTATATAATCATCTTAGGCGTACTTGTAAAAGAGTAAGTAAATTGGGGGCATTGTTACATTATAATCCCAGAGCACACGGTACGGAAGCCACTGTCCCACACGCCGCGACTAATGTGTGAAAAGATTACAAAAAGGAGCGATTGTTATGAAATTTTTGAAAAAAGCCCTTTCCCTGCTGCTGATTCTCGCACTGTTGCTTCCTTGCATTGCCTCTGTAAGTGCAACACACAAATGGGGACTCGCCATACCCTATAACGTTTATTTTCATTACCCACGTTCTTATCATCATCTTTCAGGAGACGGCCCCCAATACATTTCTCTTCCCAGTGCAAGTGAATTGTATGTTGGCTATGATTTTATAGGGTGGGTAGAATCTCGGGTAGAAAAGGCTCAGCTCTCTGAATTGCCTTATGTCCTCTCCTCGGGTAGCAGCGTATATGCCGGAAGCGAGGACTTGGATTTCTATGCTTTATATGGCAAGGAATCCGATTCCGGCTATGCCTATTATTCAACCTCTATTGATCCGGTAGAGTGTCCCTTTGCCATTTATCATTCACTGGATTTGGAAAATGGATTTGCTGTAAATCTTTTGATAAATAAGGCCGATTATGAAAAATTTGACGATGTTGATATCAGCGCCGAAATCCCGGTTTATGAAGGGAATGAGCACACCCGTAGCAAATATCTCTCCGATTCCAAAGAAGACCGAGGACAGTATGTCTGCTTTACCATAACGGGGATCAATGCCACCCAAATGAACGAGACCATCTCCTTCACTATGGATCTAACCAAGGACAAAGAATCCATTATAGTAGAGCATCAGTACAGTATTGCGACCTATGCCTACTCCATGCTCAATCATTCGGGCACAAGCGCTGCCCTCAAATCCGTGTGTGCCAACCTTCTGCAATACGGCAGGTGGGCTCAGGTCTATAAATCCTGCCACACAGATGCTCTTGTCGATCAGAAAATGACAAGCAAGCACCGCGCATATTTGACAGATTTAAGCACTGTTTCCTTTGATAATATTAACACCCAATTGGACGACCGTCCATTTGCTCCGGTACAATGGGTCGGCAAAGCGCTGGATCTGCAATCCAGTGTCGCACTGAATTGCGTTATTGATTGCGATGAATTTAATGGATCCTTATATGACCTGCATGTTCTGGCTCAATATACAGACAGCCAAGGGAAAACGAAACTGCTTGTGGGCAACAACCGTCTATTTAGAGACCCATATGTCATAGGCATTGAAACTATCCCCATTTCCGAGCTTAGGACTCCCATGGAAGTGCGCGTTATGAAAGGAGATATCCCGGTATCTAATACTCTGGTGTATAGCATCAGTTCCTACGGCAACGGAAAGACAGGAACTCTCCGGACTCTCTGTAAAGCTCTCATGGCCTACTCCGATTCCGTCGTCGCATTCATGGCAGAATAACATTCAAGGAATAAAAAATCCGGTTGCAGGTTTAAGGCCTGCAACCGGATTTTTATTTGAAAATTACATATCGAAGGGTTCCATGCCCAGGACGGGGTGGCCAACTTCGGACAGGTACTCGAGGAGCTGTTCGGGATCCTCGGTGCAGACGGTTTCGTCAGCGATCATGTCGGTGAAGTTCTCAACACCGTACAGTTCCAGAGCAACAGCATCCAGCTTTTCACGCATCTGATCCTTCAGCAGCTTGGGCAGCCATACGATTCTGCCGGGGCCGCCTTCAGCAGCGATGAACTTCTTGGAAGCGATGAAGTGCTTGCCATGGCCCATGAAGCCGGGGGTCTGCACGCCGCCGCCGGTCATAGAAGCCATTTCGGAGAAGGTCATGCCCAGAGGAGTCATGCCTGCGTGCTCACGGCAGGTGATAACAACACCCATGGAGCAGGGCTCAACGCCGCAGATACACTCGAAGCAGCCGCAGGAGGTCATGGGATCCTGGAACAGGGAGTACAGAGTGACGTGCTCCAGAGCACCGTGGGAGTACTGGAAGATAGCCTCGTCCACGTCTTCGTATGCGCCCAGACGCTCGTCTACGCAACGCTCCTTGGTAACCACCTGGCAGGGACCCTGGGGATCCAGCTCGTTGGTTGCCTTAGCATCCAGCCAAGAAACAGCACCGCAAAGACCCAGACGCTCGGGGGTAACGATACATACGTGGCTGGGAGAGAATGCCTGACACATAATGCAGGAATAGAATACGAGAACGGGTTCGTCAGTCATGGAGGTCAGACGCTCGTCACGCTTGTTGAAGATCTCGTTAGCCTGAGCGCGGAGTTCCTTGTTGGCCTCGTCGCCTACTACGATACGAACCTGGCACTTGTCAACAACAGTGTCGAATTCGCTCTTGATCTTGGCGTACAGAACCTCGCCGATGTGGCGGAAGCGGAAGCCTGCCTCGTAGTCAGCCTTGCTGACACGGACACGGATCATGTCACGCTGACCGGTGTGCATCACGCCTTCCACACAGTTCAGGAATGCATGGATCTTACGCTCCATAACGGGCTCGAAGTCGGGCTGCATAGCCTTGCCTGCTACCTCTACGGTATAGGACAGAGCGATCTTGCTGCCAACGGGAATCTCGTCCATTTCAGGACCTTCCACGATGATCTTATGATCCTCGATCTGGGTAGCTTCCTTGGTGAGAACCAGCTCGAAGCAGTCCTTACGGGAGCCGTCTACTTCTACCTGCATGTCACCCTTACGGATGATTTCGCCTTCGAATGCGGAGGAGAATGCAACAGGAATGTCGATGTTGGTGATCTTCAGCTTAATGCCACGGGCTTCGATAGAGGTGTCGATCCAGTCCTTGGTGTCGGTGTGGATGATCAGGCTCTTGGGAACTGCCCACATATCCTCGGTATCGTTGGTGATAACGGGGAAGCCCATCTTGATAGCGCCGGCGCCGCAAGCGACAGTAATGTCGTTAACAGGAGCATAGGCGTTGACCATAGCATTGATACGGTCGAAGGTGTAACGGTGGAATGCAGCTGCGTCGCCGGCCTCGATGCCGCCAAAGATGAAGGCCGCACGGACAACCAGAGAGATGATGTGGCCAACAGACCAGATATCGCCGCCAACGGGAACTACACGAACACCGAAGTTCATCTTGTAATCCTTCTCAACCAGCTGGTCAATGATGCCGCCGATGAGGAATACGAAGATACCCCGGGACTGATAGCCCTTTACGGTCTCAACAGCTTCCTCTGCGGAGGGAGCTGCGCCGATCATAACTACGAAGCCGGGAATGTCGCCGGTAACCAGGGGAACACCCAGTTCACGAACCTCGGCATCGGTGAAATGGCCGTGATATGCAGTGCCCTCGTAGGGCTCTGCGGTCTTAACATACTTGCAAGCCTCGATGCACTCAGCAGCGATAGCGGTTGCAATACCGGAGGAGAAGATAGAAGCAGTACGGTTCTCGCGAGTCATCATAGCGCGAATGTCAGCCAGAACAGCCTTCAGCTCTCCCAGGTTGGTGATTTTCTTGCCCAGATAGGCATAGGAACAAGCCAGATGGTAAGCAGTAGAGGGCATTGCAATAGGAGCAGAAGCACCCAGCTCTGCAATGGCAGCGTCTACTTCAGCCTCGGCCTTAAAGAACATTTCGTCGGAGCCACGGAATACGCGTTCAAACAGTGCCATAGGAATTCATCCTTTCGAATCAATTTTTGCTTTGATGGCCATAATTTCCGCCAAAGCTTTGGGAGAATAGTCATAGGGGGATGCGCCGTTCCTGTCGGCATCTATGACATCGGTATCATAGGAAATAAATCCCAGCAGATCCTCTTCCGGGATCTTACTGCGAAGGTATTGGCGATCCTCCTCGCCCCGCACCTTGTTGCAAACCACGGATACCTTAAAGATACCCAAATCTGCCGCAAGCTGCTTGACCTTCTCATAGGTCTGCAGGCTTCTT
>JAZSAO010000466.1:0-2698 GCA_045601945.1 Faecousia sp.
CCGTAGTCAACCTTCCCGTAGTTCCTACTACCCCCTATACGCCTGATGTAGCCAATAATGTTACCGGCGGTCTGATTCTGGGATTGCTGCTGTCTTGTGCAGTGGTCATTGCCATCGCTATGCTGGATACCACCATTTGGCACGAAGAAGATCTGGAGCGTGCTTATAATATTCCTGTTCTCGGCACCGTTCCCAGCATTACCAACGCCCCCTCTAACTCCTACCGCAGCTACGAATATCGGAGGTAATCACCATGGCAAGAAACACTTCTAACAAGAAAAAGGCCACAGGTGGCAGACCCATTGCACCCCACCTGTCTGCTTCCAGTCCCTTTGCTATTAAAGAAGCCTATAACTCCATCCGTACAAAACTCATGTTCACAGGCAAGGGTGAAAAGTGTCCCATTTTTGCAGTAACCAGTTCTCTGGCCTCTGACGGCAAAACCACCAACTCTGTAAATCTGGCAATTTCTTTCGCCATTGCCGATCAGAATGTCCTGCTGATCGATGCAGATATGCGTAAGCCCTCTATCCACCGCCATTTCAACTGTGAGAGTAAAAATGGCCTCAGCGAGATTCTGGCAGGGCTGACCTCTGAGATCAACCTGCGAGAAACCGATACTCCCCACCTAAAGATCCTGACTGCCGGGCAGATCCCTCCCAATCCCGCAGAACTTCTCAGTACAGATAAAATGGATACCCTTCTGGAATATGTCAGCAATTATTTTGACTACGTAATCATTGACACCCCTCCCGTAAACATTGTTACAGATGCTACGGTTTTAGCAGAAAAAGTTACGGGCTATGTATTCGTTACCCAGAGCGGTAAGAACCATATCCGTGATATCACCGATGCAGTCCACCAGTTAGAAGACATGAATGCCAACATCGTAGGCTTCATTCTCAACGACCCCTCCAACGAAGCAGAAAACCATTATGGCTATCGGTATAAGAGATATTACCGTAGCAACGGCTATCGCTACGGTTTGGATGTCAGCAACAAGTCCGACAAAAAGGACGGCTGATCTCCATGATGCATATCGACTTCCATGCCCATATCCTCCCCAAAGCTGATCACGGTAGTGATGGATTAGAAACCTCTTTGCAGCAAGTTGCATTGGCAAAAGAAGCCGGAATCGACCTCTTAGCCGCTACACCTCATTTTTACCCCATCTCCGACACGGCAGAGGCTTTTTTAGAAAGACGGTCACGCTGTTTGGCAGAGTTGACTTCCAGCTTAGAGCCGGGTATGCCGGAAATTCTTCCGGGAGCAGAGGTGCAGCTGTGCCGCGGGCTCAACCATCTGCAGCAGCTACAAGAGTTATGCTTCCGGGGAACCAAGGTGCTTCTGCTGGAGCTTCCGGCAGATTTTCGCTTTAATCAATTTGAACGCACCCTTGAAAGCCTTCGTTACGATTGCGGTTTGCAGGTTGTGATCGCCCACGTAGATCGCTATCCGGAACTTGCAGCACCGATCTTGGAGGCAGGGTATTTCGGACAACTGAACGCCTCTTCCCTGTGCACCATGTTTCGAAAAAAACGGTTTTACGACTGGATCGAAGAAGGCTCCATCGTAGCCTTAGGTAGTGATCTCCACGGAGTAAAAACCGGCTACAGTGAATTCCTGCAAGCCAAAAAGAAGCTGGGTTCCCTTTATGACGAGATCATGAGTCGCACCCAAAGCCTTCTGGAAAGATAAACAGATATATCCCTATAATATTCAACAGCCTGTTGCAAGGATTTTTGCAACAGGCTGTTTTATACCTTAGCATAGTTTATTAGAAAGTAAAAAAGCATTTTTAGGGTGAGGGTTCAATGATGAAGCCCTTCATAAACAGAGCCGGAAAAGGGCAGAGAGATTCAAAATCGGAAAATTCATATATAGTATCTCGGTTGGAATATCGATTGAAAACACGCCATTTCCCCTGATCCGTAAGGGTCACCGCAACTCCATGTGCCCCACCAAAGGGATCCGGAAAGCGGATAACCGACAAAGGCTCTTTTCCCACGGTAAAATGACAGAAAGGAACCGACCTGTTCCAACTCAAAATAATCGCAACATCTCCCGATCTCATAGCAGAAGTTACCTCTTCCCCGGAGGAAACTCGACGGAAAGGCACCTTTAATTTCTTGAGACAACGAGCAATCTCCCATGCCCGAACCCCGAAAACCCGAGGTTTCCAGACGCGATGCAACAGCTTTCGGATCTGCATAAAATCCGGTTCATAGCCACCTAAGATCAGAGCATTGTAAATAGAAAGAAGAATACACCCATTATAGCCTATATGGAACCATCCAAAAGGGATCTTAGCATAGGCGCAAACACTCTGCCCGTTGACAGGTTGCAAAGAGGTAGGTCGAATGTCCTGTTTCAAAGTTCCATCAACTCCCCGGGAACGCAAACTCTGCCTCCACCGTTGCGCAGGGCAAACACATAAGGAACCTTCCATAATTCATGGCACAAAGGTGGACAAAGGTCTTCCGCCAAGAAGTGATCCCCTTCCTGCACATGTCCGCAGCGGCAATCGCCCATTGTAACTGTAAGCATGACGGTCATAGCAGAGCCTCCTTCCATATGATCATGGGCACATAGTAACATAATCCACCCCCATTGTCAACTGCCCCAAAAGCAGTCGTTCCCAATCAGAGACGCAAATCGCAGTTTATCGGACTGTTTACCAAATCAGAATCAGCCCTTG
>JAZSAO010000467.1:0-16430 GCA_045601945.1 Faecousia sp.
TGCTGTCTAAGATCAGGGACTTGCCCACCCACTTTGCAGTGGGGTTAATGAGATCCGCAAGCTGGCGGTTGGTATTGCCGAAGGAAACCGTTTGCAGATCCGATAGATAGGATCTGTGCACCTCGGTCGTGGCGCTGTCTGCAAGGGCGTTGGTGCGGTAGTTCTTGAAGATCTGGGCGGCAGAGCCGTACCGCAGTAACTCTGCGCACAGGGTCTTCAGTTCCTTGGTAGCGTTGTTCTTATCCAACTGGGTGTAGGCATACCGTGCGATGCTGTAGAAGTCTGTCTCGGAGCAGTAGACCCTGCCATTTTTCTCCATATAGAGGGTAGCTTCTAAGGTGTCGTTCATCTGCAGTGCGGTGAGACCCTCTAAGGTGAAGTAGTAATACTCGCCCTTCTCCACGGGGTCGATCCGCAGGGCTTCTTTTCTGCCGGGAATCTTGACTTCTAAGTAGAAGGCGTCGTAGCCTGTCATGCTCTCCTTGGTAACGGCGTAGTTGACGGAAATATCACTTGCCAGATTCAGAGAGTGCATAAGCTTGGTATCTTCTACAACGAGGGGTGTTTCCAATACTGCCTTCATGACCAGAGCGGCGGCCTCCAGAGTATGGCTGTCTACCACGAAGTCATAATAGATCTCCGAGGCATTGGCAGAACGCTTTTGGATCTCCGTATCGGTGATGGCATCTCGGGGAAGACCGATTTCCGGCTCCTTGTCATAGGCAACCTTGATATCCGTCACAGACAGGACATTGGTGATTCCTGCTGTGCCGTTATTATACAGGACGATGTAACAGTAGCGGCTTCCGTCAAGCAGGAAGAAGGAGTTTACATCAATGGGCAGTGCGTAATACTGGGCGGTAGCACTGCTTACGGAAATCTCTCGACGACCGTCCAACTGCATGAGCCCATTATGGGTAGCGTTTTCTTTGGTGACGATACCTGCCACCAGTTTAGAGGGCTCCCCGGACTTGATGATCTTTACGCCCACATCCACACCGGTGGGAACATAGGTGGTAGAGATCTTCAGCATAAAGGCTACAGCCTGACCGGGAGCCAGATAGACCTCGTTCTTGGGGCCGATCTTGTCGTAGGTGATCACAGAGGCGGTGATATGACCGTTGACATCAACACCCTCGGGAGTGACGGTGGTGGTGCTACCGGGGATGGGATCGCTGTTTGCATCCGTAGCAGGGACAGTAGCTGTCGGAACCTCTGCGGAATCTACGAAGATGGCACCGCTTCCGGTCAGCTGAGAGGCAAAGTCCTCAGCAGACAGGAGAATATTACGGATCTCCTTAATATGTGGATAAGCTTCTCTGTCGGTGCGGTAGGCCTGCAGGATCTCCGAGGGCACATTGGTACCCACACCCATGGGATCATAGATCCGCACTGCATCAAAGTGGAATTGTCCCCCACGGTCCAGGAAGGAGATGCCGGTAGATACCGCCTTGTTGACCCAAAGGGTCACGGTATACTCACCGTGGTCCAAGCCTTCCACAGAGACCACAGGGATCTGAGACAGTTCCAACTCGCCCTTGTTGTTCACGGTGAGGGTCTTGACGATCTCATTGGTAGCGTTATTAGTCACTTCTACACGGATGGTTGCCTGGGCCGTACCGGTTCTGCTGATAATGTCAAAGCCTGTACCCTTAAAGCTGAACTGTGCCTGGGTATAGTTGGTGGTGGGAGCATTGGGAACCTTCACGCCGGAGCCTTCTACCACCCAACTGCTGCTGTTAGACAGCCCGGCGTCATCGGTATAAGAGGAATCATAGCCGTACACAGGATCGGGAGCCAACTCCCCGGGGCCTACATAGATATAATCGATACAGGCTTCCCCACGAGTCACTCCCTCTGCGGTGTTCAGATACTGTAATGCAAGGGCCAAGCCTGTCACCTTGGAAATACCCGTATAAGCATCAAATGTGATAGGCGCGCATAGGGTAATATAGCCACTGTCCTCTGCATCCGAAGGATCAAAGTAGATCTTGGCTTCCTTGGTGTAATCCAGATTTGTCTGATCCATCCCTTCGTAGAAGTACAGGATCACAGCTGCCTCCTCATCCGCCTTTCCGTCAACGGATATGGTCCGGGTATCCTTCAGCTTCAGTCGGATCTGGAAATAATCACCGTCCTTGGGAGAATACCGCAAGCGATTGTTCCGCACATCAAAGCTGTTACCCATGTATATGCCATACCAACCATTGGCATCGGTAGTAGGCAGCAGGGGAATAAGCATATTTCCCTCGGCAACTGCGAATCTGTCAGCAGGGTTTGTGGGCACGCTGTCCGGATGGTAACACCAATTCAATGTTGAGGGATCATCATAGTTGGTATCCATGTAGCCGTGGGAGGCATAACGGTCCCGATCCATCTGCATATCATCGAAGCCGAAGAACAGGCTCTCCGTTACAGGACGGGATTCTACCCACGGTCCCAGATAGATGTAGTCGATCAGAATATAACCACCGGATTGAAAGTTGAGGTTTTCGAAGGTGGGGATCAAATGGCGGACGATGGCATCATCGGATCCGGACCAAGTCTGATCAGACAGGTCGTAGGAGAGGGTGATCCACTTCTCTCCACTGATCGCATCTCCGGGGATGGACCATTGTGCATGGCCATCGGAGTTGAGAAGGTTGGGGATATTGCTGTTATTCAGATTGAGACTATCACCATAATAGATCTTGGCTGTAGCACCGTTCCAAGAACTTGCACCTACTACCTTAAACCGAATCTGCAGCATATCCTGACCTGTAAGCAAATAGTTGAAGGTTGCTTGGTGAGTGGAACTGTCGTAGGGCCAGTAGGGGCACAGATAGCGTTGTTGCACTGTGGCTTCATTGGGAGTCAGTTTAAGGCTACTGTTGCTGTTGTCAAAAGACACTGTATAACCGTCGGACTTCCACATATCCAGTCTGGCATCAAAGTGAATGCCACTGAATACGATGCCACTATACAGCTTGCGGTCGAAGGCAGAATTGTCAAAATGCATCATCAGAGCCGTGTCCTCCGCGCCTCTGGTAATATCGAATTCATCCTTTGCACCAATGTAGATATAGTCGATCATTACATTACCGTCTGCACTGAACTCCACGCCCTTAGCACAGGGATAGAAATATGCAATGGACTTCAGCTCTCCGGCGTAGGAGGATATGTCAAAGGTGAAGGTGATCCATTTGCCGTTCAGGGCATCTTCCGGAACCACATGGTACTCCCGTTTATGCATGGGACCGTCCCAAACAACCGTAGTGGTATTGGAATCGAACCCCATACCGAAGAGGGGAGTCTGTCCATCCTTGACAGACGCTCCGTTGAACTTAACTCGCACTTGTATGATATCCTTGCCTGTCATGGTGTAATTGACAGTAGGGATCATATCCGTGGTAGGACAAATTTCCAGCCATCCATCTTCCTTCTGCCGTTGTGCTTCCGTAGGTGTCAGCTTCAGGGAACCGTTTTCTACAGAGGGTATCGCCCACTCAGTGGTAGCCCAATTCACTTCACCACCGTAGGAGGTGTTCACTACACGGTCGAAGTCACGAAGCTGATTCGCATTTTTCTTAGCATACAGGTTCGAGGTGTAGCGGTATCTGTCGTTAGGGGTATCTGTAAAGCCCATATAGATATTCCTTGTAAGAGGACTGCGAATGGTGCCGATGATGGATGCATGGGTATTCTCCGGTGCCTTCTTAGGGCCTACATAGATATAGTCGATCTCTATCTTTCCGTTACCGGTTCCCGCATTGCAGATATTCACAAAACGCAGATACAGGGATCGGATTGAGCTTACCTCCAAACAAGAGTTCACCGTACTCGTAACATCATAGGCGACGGTAATGTACTCGTTATTGCGGAAGGTCTTGTAGTCCAAGGGCTTGTGATAGCCGTTTCCGTCCTTGTCAATAATGGAGAACTGCACATAGGGATAGCCCTTGTTGCTGGAAGCATCACCTACAGGATCGTGCTTACAATCTATGAACTTAAAGCGGGCATAGAACCAGGTTTCTCCCTGCGGGCTAAAATTCAAGGCATGCCACGGCAGATAGGTTTGATTCCCGGCAACTGCCCATGGGAACTTCCCATTGACTGCAGTGGTCGTTACATAAGGACCGTAAGCACTGTGTGCATTATCCTTTGACTTATTCGTCTGAATGGTCATGACCCCTCGTTTGTTGTCAAAGGTTGGGCTGCCGTTGGGAGTTTCTGCCCACCAGGTTCCCGTTTTTGCAGTCGTTCCATCGATGTCGAAATTTCTGTAAGAAGTAGATGATCCTAAATTGTAATTATACTGGGGCTGGTCATAGCGGTTCTTTGCGTTATTGCAATTATCGAAGTCGAAGAACAGCTCCTGCTGCATATTTACATTCAGATCCTGTCCCAAATCGGATCCCCCGTCTTCCAGAGGTCCTACATAGAGATAGTCAATGATGATCTTGGATGTACTGTCAACCTTAGATACATAGTCAATGCCAAATCTAAAAGTATCAATATAGGCAGCCTGGGTGTAGGATTCGCTCTCCTTCAACGGGAAGCAAATGGTCACAAATTCACCATCCATCAATGCCTCGTGTTCCGAAGAAAGGACATACTCCGTGTTGGAATCATACAGTAGTTCCCCTTCTTCCCGGCATCCAAACTTAAACACAAATTTAAAGGCAGATTCCCCGGACTGCAGATCACAGTTCTCCATTTTGAACCGAGCCTGTACATAGTCATTCTCTCCGGGAGTAAAGTTCAAGATTCCCCTCTGTCCATTAAGGGTTCCGGGAATATTGGTCTGGATATATCTTTGGTAGTAATCGGCTTGATTGTCTGAAAGGAGAAGCTCCAAGGTTCCTGTGGAATAGTCATGCTTCGGGGGAGCCGTCCGCTTAGAGTTATAGATCCAATATGCCCCCTGATCGAAATCATGGCCATTATACAGTCTTTGCTTACTGTACCGAGCATCATAGCCCGTTCCGTCAAAGTCTACGAAGAAGCCGTTGCTGGGCACAGCTTCCTTATCTATGACGAGATCATGGAGATAGCGGTCTGCATTGCCGTAGTCCTGCTTCTCCTCTTGGGCAGTACCGGTGGTAGACCATTCATAGATGCTTCCCGGGGCAGCGGAAGGTGCCTCCATAGAGAACACATTCTTGGCAAAGTCCGTCTCGTAGTACACCACCGTAGCCGGCATCAGGAGCACGGGAACGGTGACCTGCCGCTGTCCTCCGTCCTCAAAGCGGAGAAGAAGCACGCAATCCACCTTTACCACTCGGTCCAGCATACGGGTGGGTGTAAAGCGAATACTCACACCGTCGGGATTGATAACTGCCGTGCCATAGGCACTGTCCTCTTCGGACATTTGGACTGCGTGAAGGGTAGACTCTCGTACGATCAGCTCCGAGGCTCCGGTAATGATCGCGTTGCGGACGACCTCAATATCAATAGGCTTACCATAGTCCAGCACCACCTTCTGGGGCTCTGCCTCCAGAGCACCGTAGCGGCAGTAGGTATTGGTGCAGTGTAGCGTCAGGGTCTCCTGCGTATAAGAGTCTACATCGTTCACTGCATAACTGTTTCCGCTGACGGTATGCAGGGTTTCATTGGTATCCTCGTAGGTGCCTGTATAGGCAGGTGTGCCCCATGCTGTAGACAGACTATGCTCCGTAACGGCATAGGTAGCGCCCTCTGTAAATTGCAGGCCGGTGAACATGACTGTTTCCCTGCCCTTCATAGTAAAGATGCCTGCATCGTCTGTTTGGCCCTTGTCTACACGGATACCATCCCTCAACACATGGTAAGTTGCATGTGTCACAGGCTTACCGTTCTCCGTCAGGACGAAGGCAAATTCTTCCTCCAGCAGATTCTCCATAAGCTCGGGAGTAATGGCATCGGGAAGCTGCTCCAATACACCGTCGGTCATAATGCCGTAGTTGGGAGCAATGTCCTTCTCCACGACGAGAGTGTCGGGACGGGGGAGATTGAAGTTGATGTAGCAGTTGGTACGGCTACGGCCTCTGTCCATGTAGAAAATCTTCATGGTATGGACCTCTCGGGATCCGGCATAGCTCTGAATCTGCTCGGCAGAAGCGGGAACTCCGTCCCGTTGTGCCGTATACAGATTCTTCTGATACAGCTTTGGCGTGCCACTACCATCCTTCATTCCCGTAATAATGGAGTAGGATCCCAATCCTGCACCGTAGGTCGATCCATTCAAGGTCTGAGGAGAAACATTATCGAAGATATACAGATCTGTCCTGTTGCTATAGCCACCTGCCATATCGGCAATTCGCTCAAATCGCTCCGAGAACACAGATACAGTTCCCGTAGAGAAGTCAATAGAGCCCTGAATGGCACCATGGATACCACCGATATCCAATACCAACTTGTCGTCAATATAGACCCATACATCGTCGTCGCCGCTAAAGTCGAAGGTAATGGGCTGTCCGTTCACCTTGCCGTTATCCGGCAGGCAGAACTCGATTTCCATGGCCATGCCGGTACCGTAGACTGCCTTGCCCATTTCACCGGACATTGCGTCGGTAGTTCCGGTTATACCGTCCAGCAGGTAGCCGGAAAGAGGGGTTTTCGTGGTCAGAGACATCTTGGAATAGGCGCTAAAGCCACCCCACACCTTATCCGTCACCTTGGCGAAGGGCTGGAAGGCCGTGCAATAGGCATCGAAGTACCCATAGTCATCATATTTACCCAATTTGGTATCGGGATCCTCGATGAGCTCACTGCCACCCCAGCCGATGTTGATCAAGGTGGGCTTATCTGCAATGGCGAGAGTAGCGCCGCTCTCCGGTTCCCCTTCGAAGAACACACCGTTGGTGTCACTGCTCAGGGTATAATACCCGGTCTGGCGATCGTACTTAAAGGGAACAGATACATCGGTATAGACCTTACGGATATCCTTGCCGTCCTTCGTCCATGTTTCTGCCTCCCACAGGCCCGGCTCCACCACCTTCGGGCTATTTGCGAGGGGAGAGCCGCTTTCAGACAACTCCGAGGATGCAAGTCCGCTGTAGATGGCATAGGATTGCAGTGTCTGGGCATACTGCTTACCATCTGCAGTCAGAACCTGGTGATACTCATTTGTGTTATTTAATATACTAAAGGCAGGATAGTAGGATTTTTCTCCCGTTGCCGCACCGAAGTAGAAACCATTTTGATATTTTCCGCTTCCATCCGTAGTATCGATACTACGGGTGATATCATTCATGGCGATCTCGTCCCATACATACATATTGGCACCGAAGTAGGAGATCGAGGTTCCTTGATCCCCTTCTACATTGATCTTCAAGATCGAGGACAGATTGACCAGCTCGCGGTGCATACGGTGAAGGGCATCCTTGGCGGCCGCCATGTCCTCCGCCGCAACATCCCGACCGTTATAGTCCGTATACAGTGCAATGGCATCAGACAGCTGATTGCAGAACTGTTCGTATATCGTCAGCTCATATCGGCTATCCCATGTCAGAAGCTCCGCAACAGAACGAATGGTGCTGTAGAGCTTGGAGGTATCCACCCGATTGTCCATCCGCTTAAACAGGTAAGAAGAAACCTGCTCCAGGGTAGGCTTCCCAGATGAGCCGAAATAACTGCCATAAACAATATATCCGTTTGCGGAGCCGGCACCCACATACGCAGATGCATTGGTTGTCAGGAAATACTTGATATCCGGATCAGCGGGATCAGCGGTATTCAAACCGATATAATGGTAATAATCTTTGCCTCCGGTCGCCATAGGTCCCTGGAAGGTAAAGGAAACACGCTGTGTCCCGTTAACAGTGCGATCATCCAGAGCAAATATATAAGATCCATCCCCTGTGTTGGCATTTGCGGCCGCTACATTGGGGTACAGAGACATCATGGTCTTGGTGCCTGTATAGATCTTTCCGCGGAGATAATAATCCGAGTCCATTTCGTCATAGGGCCCGTGGAGCTGCAGGGTGTGCCACTTGTCATTCGCCGGTGAGCCGAATGTAATGACCATACCCTCATTGACACCCAGGAGTTTGGTCCCGGACTTAGGCAGACCATTGGTATCCGCACCTTCAAAGGTAACGGGAATTGCAGGCAAATGTCCATAGGTGGAGGGCATCGTGGGATCCATAGCGAAGGCAAACTGTTTACCGCTCTTGCTCAGAACATTAACGATAAAGAATTCGCCTTTCACGCTCTGGCTCATTGCCGTACTACTGCTTTCTTTATGGGTGCTATGATTATACCACTCCGCAATGGGAGCCACTGCAGGGAGATCGCTCAGTTTCTCCTGCAGTTCGGTAAGATCCACGGGGGCGGTGCTTTGTCCTTCTGCCTGTGACACACTGTCCCCGTTTCCTTCTGCAGCACGGACGGGTCCCCATCCTGCCGGGAACAGCCCTATTACCATAGCCACCAGCAGGACCCAGGTAACCAAAGGACGCAGAGTTCTGTTTATGTTCATAAAGAATCCTCCTTATAAGAAATGAAGAAAATTTTGCTAATCAGTTTATTCTAACATGATATCATGCGCAAGTCAATCATTCTGAAATCGGTTTCTCCATTGTTTTCATAAATTCCTTTGATATTGTTCCGAATATGACCCTATTTTACATATTCCGGAACGACCGGACAGCGTAGAAATCCGCGGGTCATGATTTTTTATACTTATTTCTAATAAAACGGATTGACCGTTTTATTATGCCGCTAATAAGCGGCATGGCGGCTTTGCCGCCAAGAAACAGTATTATAATACGAAAATAGAAACCCAAATGGTAAAAAGGGGTAGTGAAAAGGTGAAAAGTAAAAGTTCTGAACGCTTTCTCATTCAGGACTTTTGGCAATCTTGGTCGAAATGAATCTCTTGAGATTTATTGTGTTAATATGCCGGAGCAGAAGTTCGAAAAACATAATAATATAAAGTGTTTTCTGAACTTTTGAAATGTGAATTAAAGGTGGGAATTGCAATATACTTATTCACTCTTCACTATTACTTAATACTTTCCAAAAATCGCCGGCTGGATTTAGTGAAGAGTGAATAGGTAATAGTGAAGAAGTAAAAATCGCCAATCTTCTGTCGAAGATCGGCGATTTTTGGTGGGGGAAGGTGGATTTGAACCACCGAAAGCACTGCTAACAGATTTACAGTCTGCCCCCTTTGGCCACTCGGGAATTCCCCCATATGAAATTGCGCTCACAACTGAGCATAGATATTATATTCCACAAGGGGCGATTTGTCAAGAACTTTTTTTGTTTTTATAAAAAATTAGTTATGGGATCCTATATTTGGCTATATTTCCGCTGTGATTCATTGACAAATGGTTATGTTACATATATAATATTGAAGTAAGCTGAAAATCATAGTTATTTTCGTAAAGGGTGTATCTTATATTTTATGTAGAAAGGACGATTTTGAATTGAAAAGAATCATTGCACTCATTTTGACCCTCTGTACCCTCCTGTCGGCAATGCCCTCTGTTATGTTTGCGGCCCATGGGACGGAACGTGGGGGAAACTGGGATGTGGATGGGGACGGTACCCTTTCCATCCTGGCTATCGGCGACGAATTCTCAGAGGATATTATGACTTATGTCCGGGATATTGCCTATAATCTGGGAATTTCCAGCATTTTTCTCGGAAATCTCTCTACGGAGGACGGCGCACTTGCAGATCTCTGGGCCTATGCCCAAGAAGACAATGCCGCCTATACCTACTTCACCAACGCGGATGGACAGTGGCTGTCTACGGAAGGGTACAAGCTGAGTACTGCCTTGACCTCCCGTAGCTGGGACTATGTCACCCTTCAGCAGGCAGGAGATCTCAGCGGTCGGGAAGAGACCTATGGATCCCATCTGATCAATTTGGTGAACTATGTTAAAGCAATGGCTCCCGGTGCTAAGCTGGCATGGAACATGACATGGGCATACAAAGAAGGCTCTGATAGGCTGAAATATGGAGTCTATGCCGATCAGACGGATATGCACCATAGCATCGTATCTGCTGTCATGAATGAAATCGTTCCTACGGGAGCTTTTGCCAAGATCGTTCCCATCGGCGCTGCGGCAACCAATAGCCGAACCTCCCTCCTTGGTGATATTGTTTGCGATGAGGAGGGCTACCGCCTCAGCGAGGGGTTCGGTCGTTATCTGGCAGCCATGACCTTTGTCCACGCTATTACGGAATTGGATATCTTCAAGACCGATTGGGCACCGGAGAATGTCCCCTTTGCTTGGCAGGTCATTGCCGCAGAGTCCGCTGCAAATGCGGTCAGTGAGCCCTTCTCTATTATCTACTCCATGCACGATGATGTGAAGACCAGCCCTCTGTATGAAGATTCTGCTACCAGATCTGCGGCAAGTCCTGCCGGGGACCCAAACTATGCTCGTAACTATCCCCAGTGGACTGTAGGTGGCTACTATAACAATCAGGATTCTCAGAGTCCCATAAAGACAGAGAGCAACTCCAAGTATTACTGGTGCACCTTGAGATATAACAAGACCCATCTGCCTGTAGGCTCTGTGATTCATCTCGGCAGCGGTTATAAGTTCCGAATGGAGGCATTTCTTTCCAGCGGAACAACCAGCCGTGGCAGAGTCTATACATACGGCGAAACAAATGGGGACAGTAATTGGACCGGTAAATATTTAACCATTACGGATTCTCATTGGAAGGACAAGAACCTTTTGGCCTTCAATGTTTCTTCTTCTACAGATAATACAGACATCACGGGAAGGGCTCGCTCCACTATGGACAACAATTTCAAGATCTACTACTCCGTAGGTAGCGGAAATCTTGAAAGCTTCAGTAAATATGTTCGGCTGAAGTACACTTATGAAAAACAGAAATATTGGTACTGCACTCATAGTACCTATTGGCAGAACGGATGCACAACTACACAGGAATCCAATGCGAAGTCTTTCATCCGTACACCTAAGTACACAGAGAGCGACTTGCCTGCGGGAACCATTATCTATGTAAACAGTGGCTGGAAGTGGCGTTCGGATTGTTGGACCAAACTAAATGCCAGATATACCGGCACCCGTCCTCCGGAGTCCGATGAGGTTTATACCCGCCTTTCCGATGCGTTCTGGAGAGATCAGCCTTACCGAGCCTTTAATATTTCCACAGACGGCGAGGCCAATCTGCAAAACTACAGCGACTCTACCATCAGAGAAAACTTCCGTATCTATGTCCCCATTTCTGTGCATAACAGTAAGCATAAACCAACGTCCCAAACCACCGATTCCACCTGTACCCAAGCCGGTGTCAAAAAGACCACGTGCCCGGACTGTAATTACTCCAAGGAAGAAACCATAGCCAAGAAGGCCCACAACAGCAATACCACCATCCCTGCGGTTGCTCCCACCTGTACGACCACTGGTTTGACGGAAGGAAAGAAGTGTTCCGTTTGCGGAACCATCACCGTGGCACAGCAGGTCGTTCCCATGCTGCCCCATCCCTATGTCTATGCTGCCACTACGGAGCCTACCCTCACCTCTACGGGTGTTCTCACCGGTATCTGCTCTGTCTGTGGTGGCACAACAACGGTGACGCTCCCTGTGCTGAATACCACTGACTATAGTTACACTGTTCTTGATGGCGGCACCTGTGTAGCATCGGGGATCGAACGCTATACATGGAAAAACACCGAATACGGCACCTTCTATTTCGATGTTATTACCGAAGCAACCGCCAATCATAGTTATGATACCGGCACAGTTACCACACCTCCGACCTGTAGTACAACCGGTGTCAGAACCTATAGCTGTACCCTTTGCGGCAGTACCAAGATGGAACCCATTGCCATCGATCCCAATGCCCATAATTGGGACAGCGGCAAGGTCACCCTTCTTCCCACACCTACCCAAACAGGTGTAAAGACCTATACCTGTACCCATAACACCGCCCATACCAAAACCGAGACCATCCCACTTGATTCCACTGTCTATGTGACGACCCATATGGGGCAATATGCGGAAACCCTCGGTGGCAGCTCTCAGATCCGTGAGGACGGAAAGGGCGCAGAACTGGCTGATAACGCCGACCTGAATGTGGGAGATGTGGCAGTTTACAGCTTTGATATTCTCAACAAGCATGAGGTTCCTGTTTACAACATCTCTTTTGCCGACGACAAGCTGGGCGTTTCTGTTTCTCCCCAAGAGATCACTCTGAATCAGCCCTTGGCTCAGCAACCCTTGGCTGTGTACTATTATCCCGTAGACGGTGCAGGAAATCTTTCCACTGCTTTGCCCGAGCAGGTCGGCAGTGTTGCCGATATGCAGGATTTGATCCGACAGGCAAATGCTTCGGGAACCGCCGTGGGTGGAACCTTGACCCGGAACTATGTTGTGCAGATCACTTCCGAGCAGGAACTGAAAGATCTCCTTGCTCTGGGCGTGCCTCGCAATTGCAAGATCAGCCTATACGGCTTCAAGCACGTTGTGGGAGAAGAGGACACACCCTTTAGAAACACTCTGGACTCCCTAAGCTACTTTAACCGCAACCTCAATAGCCAACCCGGTAGTCCGGACGAAGAAGCTACCCTTCTGACCGGCTCCCATACCAGAACCCTCTCCGCTCTCCATTATCCCACCGCAGAGGATCTGCAGATCCTTATGGACTATGGTAAGCCTGTCCATATCCCCCACGAGGAGCTTGTCTCCCGGATCTCTGACAATGGAAGCTGTGTCGTAGGAGAATTGGTGGGTCTGACTATGGAAGGTAATGACACCGAGCAACTCCTGACCGATGCACCCGAGACCATGAAGGACTTTGATGCCGGCATGGGTGTGTTCACCGTAACAGAGGATGGCATTACCTATACACCTGGGTATTTTCTTACGGAGGTTGAGAAGGTCTATGCCGTGTATCGTTTAGAGGACTGCTATGGGTTAAACGAAGCGGGTGAGCGGATCAAGCTGAATTATATTGCACTTAAGATCGAAGTCATTCCTGCTAACCGTCTATATTACGAAGCAGAGGATTTCACAAACGAGATTTCTTATGTAAAAAAGGCAACGGACAAGAACGCCACAGTAACTACCTCAAATACATGGACTGTGGAGGGAACGAGCCTACAGGGGAGCCAGCACTTAGATCCCGTGGGAGATCAGAATATTGTGATCCCCGATTACAGCCGGGCTACCAATGTACTGTTCTTCGGCTTTGATGACACCGATGCCGACGCAGAACGGTACAAGCTGTCTCAGTACAATGGTACCAACTTTGACCGGAGCAAATGGAACGGCGGCTCGAGCAAATTTGTTCAGGGGACAAACACCACCATTGAGGACGGTGCATTGAAGATCGTCCCCTACACCGGCATTACACAGGATGTATATACGGGAACCGTAAACGGCCAAGAGAAACCGGGTGCGGCTGCGGTTGCCCTTCATCCCGATTGCAGTAATAACGGAAACAGCTTTACCAATGCCAATGAGAAGGCTCTGTCCTACGATCCTTCCGAGGCAGAGGTGTTCCAGATCCGCTTCAAAATGAAGAATCTGGACACCAAGGTCAACGAGAACGGAAACATCACGAAGCCCTATATCGGCTTGCATATTTGGTGCGAGGGGAAGAACACCCCCGGTGAGTCCTATAAAAATGCCGATGGAAATGCGGATGCCGCTCGTTGCATCACGAATTATACCTATGATGCATCTGTGCTGAATTCCGATGAGTATGTTGTCTGGACCTTCCCTCTGGGCAATCAATTCAGCGAGATCGGAACGGTTTGGGGCCTTCGTGCCTATTTCGGGAACACCTTCGGAAGCAGAACCGCCGGTGTAGAGGGCTACCTTATGGTAGACTACATCTACATGGGACCTGTGGAAATGGCACCCTATCGGGAAACATACGGTTACGACCATTCCTATGAAAATGCCGAGATCCTGTCCAACGGAGCGAGCCTCTATACCGAGGGCAACGGTGTTGCCACGCCTGCGGTTCCTGATCCCGCCAACTACACTCAGGCGAAATTCTCCTTTACGGGAACCGGCTTCGACATTATCAGCCGTACGGGCCCGAATCAGGGCACCATCCGTGTGGAGATCTTCGATAAGGTAGAGTGCACACAGGACGATCTGGTAACCTTTACAACGGTGAATCTGAAGGGCGAGAGCGACAAGTATCAGATCCCTGTCTACTCGAAAGAAGGCTTGGATTACGGCACCTATTGGGTCAAGATCGGTGTCAACGATAAGATAGATTATCCTGCAATTCCCCAACTGAGCAGGGGAAACCAATTCTACTTTGACGGCCTGATTATTTATGATCCCATGGAGGCAACGGGGCAGACCTTAGATGCCTATAAGGCAGACGGAGAAGCCTACCCCTATACCACCGAGTTGCGAGAGATCCTTCTGGAAGCAGGCAAATTCAAGGAACTCAGCAATCTGGATTACGGCTCCATCGGCGGTGCCGTCTATCTGGATTACGAAAGTGTCCCTAAGGTAACAGTACCGGCTTTGGATGAAGATGGGAATCCCACAAACGCAACAGAAAATGTAACGGATCCCGGTGTTACAAACATTACCAATCACCTGACCACCAATATCCTCACCTACGAAAAGGTGGGCCCCAAGAACGAGGTATACTTGAGTCCCTTACAGGCCATTGCCTTTAAGTTAGCCATTTATTCTCAGGAGCTTCCCAGCCGTATTGATGTGGGCTGCAAGGCCATTATGGATCCCGGCGGGATCCTCTGTATCGAAACCGCCAAGGGGGAATATGGCTCCACCGGTATTTTCTGTCGTCCCTTGGACAGCAGTACCGTACAGTACTTTAACCTGCCTTTGAACGGAAACGTCTTTACAGAGGAGGAAATCGACGGGAAGCCTTGCTATACCACCTATATCGTCATCCGAAACACCGCCAAGAAAAACGATGATACAAAGAATGCAATCCTGTCTATTACGGATATAAAAATCGCCTATACCCAAGAGCCAACACCCAAAACCGGAACCCCCGATTCCGGAAGCACCTCTTCGGGTACCGAACCTCAGTCTGTAGAGAACGGAGCCGTAAAGCGGAATGGAAATGGGGATATCGAACTTCCTGCAGATGATTTTGTTCCCATCGGCTTTGTAGTGGACAGTCGTATGGAGACTGTTATAAGATCCATGCTCTATGAGTATGACTACAATGAAGACAGGGGGCTTGAAGAGGATGACTTTGAGACAGCGAGGGAAGAACTGTCCTTTGCCGGAGCAACCGTATCCCTCCAAACGGATCTGGCGATCCATTATAAGGTAGAAGAAAGTTACTTTACGGAAAAGGGCTATTCCGATCCCTATGTAGTGGTGGTAGATAACGGTATTGAAACCGAGATCCGTGATTACACCGTGTCCGGTGGCAGATTGTCCTTTGCCTATAAGAACATTGCGCCCCACCGTACAGGAGACACTGTTACAGCAACCCTCTATGCCTACCATGACGGAAAACTCTATTCCTCCGAGAGCAAGGACTATTCCATTGCAGACTATTGCTACAATATGCTGGGCAGATATGGGGAGAATCCCGATTACGCTGCCTTGAATACCCTCCTTGTGGATCTCCTGCCCTACGGCGCAGAGAGCCAGAAGTATACCAAGTACCACACAGACAACCTGTGTACTGCTCGACTGACGGAAAAACAGCTGGCATGGGGAACGGAACTGCAACGGGAATTGGTAAGCTGCAAGGATCAGATGTACCAAGTCATCGACAACCCCACCGTAGAGTGGAAGGGTGCCGGCTTGAACCTGCATGAGTCCGTAGCCGTTCGATTTAAGATCGTAACAGACAGCTACGAGGGCATAGAGGTCAAGATCATCATGGATGGTTGGACACAAACCATCAAGGCAGAGGACTTTGACTACAGAGCCGACGGAGCCTACGTCCATTTCAACGGACTCAATGCCGCCCAGCTGAGTTCTCCCATCTATGTAACGGCATACCGCGATGGGGTACAGGTCAGCAATACCATCTGCTACAGCGTAGAATCCTATGCTTACGCCAAGCAGAATGATACAACGGTTCCTTATCTGGCATCCCTCGTGAAACGGATGATGTGCTACGGTGATTCCGCAAGAGCCTACATTGGCAAATAAACCCGAAAAATGCCTTCCGTCCCCCACCTTCGGGGACAACGGAAGGCATTTTTCTGCAATGATCTCGGAATAAATCACAGTTTGTCGAACTGTTTACCAAATTGGAATCAGCCCTTGCCTCTCCAATGGGAGAGGTGCCGCGACTGCGGCGGAGAGGGCAGTAGGGATTCGGGTTTTTGTACAGATTTCGTAGTAAGCAGAGAAGTGGGGTTACGGCATGGTATGCACGATCGAGAATAGGAAAAAGGAAGCGGTCTTGCACTCGCTCATACTTTGCTCCCTGCGGGGCGGTACTTTCTTGTGTTGACAAGAAAGTACCCAAAGAAGCAACCGGAGGAGAGGCGCTGAACAGATTTCCTATCGGCA
>JAZSAO010000468.1:0-2478 GCA_045601945.1 Faecousia sp.
ATTCTTCCGGAGGGACTGGGGGCAAATCTTCCTACTATCATAGTTGCCCCTTAATCCGCAATTTCCAGATCCTCGAAGCCCATGGGATCCTTTAAGGGATTAAAATAACGATTGTTCAGTTCCAAATAGGCTTGATCTGCCCGAATATAGACGTAATCCGTCCCCAATTCATATGGAATGGTAGTCGTGATCATATCGTCTGTACCGCAAACCAGCAGGCTCTCACCAAACCACAGAAGATTCGATGTAGTGAGATCTGTCAGACAATATTCCTCCATGATGTCTAAGACCTTTGGTGCAAGGAGCAGATTGCCAAAGGATTTCCACTGGGTCAAGGCCGCCATAATAAAGTCTCTCTGGACGGAAATACGCTGGATGTCCTGCAGAGCATAGCCGCTACGGAATCGAACCACACCCATGGCCTGTTCTCCGTTCAGGGTCTGCATTCCCTCCTCCAGATGGATGTACAGATCCTGGGCCGGATCTTCGTAGTGCATATCCGCAGGCACATAAAACTCTACACCACCGAAAAGATCCACGATTTCCGTAAAACAATTCAGATCCACTAAAATATAGCCATCCGGAGCAAAACCCACACATTGACGGACATATTCGCAGAGCCAGAACATACCGTTCTTTCCTTTTCCGTTGGCTGCGTAGGCACCATTGATCTTATGGGGGGAATATGTAGAATTTACCTTTGTGTCACGGGGAATGCTCATAATACTGATCTGCTTCTCCCCTCGATCAACATTCAGGAGCATAAGGGTATCTGTGTTAATGCCGGATTCATCGGTTCCCGCAATCAATATGGTTGCATTATCTCCCAAATGTCCCTCTCCCGTACCCACCGGGGGCTGTAAGAAGACCCGCAATGCAATAAATCCTGCGGCAAACAAGATAAAGCATACCACAAGAAATCCGAAAAGCTTTCCGATAAACGATCCGCCACCACGGTTGTTGCTGCTTTCTCTGTAAGGCACCGATTCATAAGAATTGTCAGACCTGCGCCCTCTGTAGGTTGGTTCCGGTCCGATATTTTCTTCGTACAGTTTATGACCGAAGCCACGCTCATAGGGATCATCATGGGAGGATCGGTTTCTGTTATCATATCCCATTATATTCCCCTCCTTTAATATATAATATATATCTTATTGCAACCTTTATTGTACACAATATTTTATAAAATGTAAACCCCCTTTATGTGGAATCATATGTTAGAACATCGTACCCCCGCGCCCTCTGAAAGGAAGGCACGGGGGGATGTGGGTTACTATGATATGATGCAAAAAGTGGAAAGAAAGGTTCCCTTAGTACAGTTCTGAAATATCTTTATATGTGTAGCCGTAACCCATTGCCGTATTTCGAATGTTTGCGGAACAGCCCCATACCGTTGTAACATTCACGGAACCGAAGGGCATTCCGTTATAGAATTTATCGGTTGTATAGTTACTCTTTCCGGACAGACTTACTCTGTCGGAGAAAATATATAGATTTTCCAGAGCATTACACTCCATAAAGGTTCCGAAATACATTTTCTTAACATAGGGCGGGATCACAAGGGATTCTAATGAGGAGCAATAACCGAATACACCAAAGTCAACGGTCTCCAAAGAAACAGGCAGAAGGATGTCCTTCAGATTGGAGCATCCCGCAAAGAGTTCAGGATTCAGGATCACTATACCGGAGGGCAAAGAGACATAGGTAAGGGATGTACAATCTTCAAATGCTTTCGCACCCAGATTATCCAGTACAGCTTCGGGAATATTGGCTTCCTTCAGGGAAGTACAGCCCCGGAAACAGGCATTGCCGATGTTGCGCAGATTGTTCGGGAAGGATATTTCCTCTAAGGAGGTACAATTCTCAAAACTGCTGTCCTGTAGATTCATAACGCTGTACGGAATATGGACAGTTTTTAGATTCTCATGATCCCGGAATGTACCGGCAGATATGATTTCTATACCATCCATGATCTCTACCTTTGTGATATCCTTTTTATAGGAAGCCCAAGGTACGTCGTACTCCTCTTGGGAGCCGGGAGTGCTACCGGTTCCTCCGATCCGCAACAGACCGGTATCGTAGTATGCCCACACAACGGATCCGGTATCTGTTTCTACGGAGCCGCTATCCACCGCACCCTCGGTATCGGGGTACAGGTTCTCACTCCCCTTGTCTAACAAGGATGTGATCATGCGGATCAGGATAGCACTGACTTGGGCACGAGTCGCATTTCCCTGCGGCATGAGATAGACTCCGTCAGACTTCCCTACGCCACTGACAAGACCGGTTCCCAACGCCCATGACATAGCCTGTCGTGCCCAAGAATGCACGTCTGCTCCGTCGGGGAAGGAAGACATATCCCCTGTTACAGACATATCCAATTGTTTTTTTCCACCGTAGCGGTACAGGATCGTGGTAAGCTGTTCTCTGGTTATATTGCCATCGGGATCAAATCGACCTTTGCCAACGCCGTTTACG
>JAZSAO010000469.1:0-3683 GCA_045601945.1 Faecousia sp.
AAATCGTAGGGTCGATCTTTACAGGGAAGGCTCTGGTGCTGTCGTTGATCCAGGCCTTGTCTGCGGTGACTGTTAGGAGATATTCGTTTTCCTCCCCGGAGGTCAGGGTGTAGGAAACGGCATCGGAATAGGAGCCTTGGGCATCTTCCATATAGGGGGCGGGAATGGTAAAGATCACTTCTCCCGTGGGGGCAGACAGGGAAATACTCCCGTCCTCCTCTAAGGTGGGGGAAAGTTCCGTGAGCCGTAGGCGGAAATTGTAGACATATTCCTCCCGTGGCTCATTTACAACGATACTCTCCTTAATATGGTTACCTGTAACGCTGTAATCCAGATCCGTACTCTGCCAGACATCTTGGTACACAAGAGAAGAAGAAAGCTTAACAGGGGTGGTTTGTTCTTTCAGGGTCAAATCTTTTCTTTCCTCAACAGACAGGGTTTCAATATCTTCCTGTGGGTTGGTGATCTGTGCAACGGAACGGGAAAGAACGGCTGTGTCTCCGGTGGTAATATTGCCAATGGAGGAAGAAATGCTTCCGTCGTCTTCCGGCATGCTTGTCAGCGGAGGTGTAAGAGGATCCAAAACAGCCGAAAGAGACAGCTGGTACTCCCCACTTTCTGCAGTGAGCAAATAGCCGCTGTCGTCTAATTGGGAAGCAAATAGTCGAAGCTCCTCTCCGTTACGGGTGGTATAGGATAAGCCGTCCCGGGAGGCAGTCAGGGTGTTGTTAATATCTGCCCAGGAGCCGTCCACCTCTTGATAGTGGACTGTGTCGCCGTAGCTTACGGCAAGATAATTTCCGTCACTTAGACGGAAGTGTTTTTGATTTTCCTTTCTAAGCTCGGCCACCTCGTTGACTACATAGGGGGTAGATTCTTCTTGTGTCGAAATCGGAATAAGATCGGGGTTTACAAGCTCTTTTGTCCGTGCATCTGCTGCCCCTGCTCGAATAGGAATCAGCTGCAGCATCAGTGCACAGCAAAGAATAAATGCTATCGTTCTAATGTATTTTTTCACACTAAAAACTCCTTTCGATTTTCTTTTTGTATTCGTATCGGACGACGGATTTCAAACACAAATCATAACCGATAACACCTCCTCCCTTAAATAAACACAACATATTTCCTTATTCGCCATGCAGACCATATCCATTTGAAAATATGATTCCAAGGGTTGCTGACAATTTTATTATCTGTCTTCCAACTACACAGGTACATTATACCCTTAGTGTGCTTGCCCTCGTCAAGATAACCTGCACAAAATGACAATATAGCAACACAATTGGTCCAAATTGCTTGAGGTCGGCGAGAACCAACACTATAGTTCAGCATTATTAGGCAAATTCGGCTGATTATAACAACCTCTATTTTTAGGGCATCGGTGCGCCCTCACCCTATTAAACAAATGAATAAAGCCAAGCCTTATTGACCAACCTTGAAGCAGCGGAAAGAGCCACACAGCAGATCGTGAGGATCGGTTGTGTGGCCCAGGGTGGGAAATTATGAAAATAGCTTGCTAGTGAAAATTTTACCGTGGAATGACAAGTATTCAGAGAATAGGGATTGACGAGGCAGTCGACTGTACAGATGGGAGGAGTTGGATTTTTTCGATCGTTGGGGTGGAGATTGTGTGCTGTGGAGTTGCTGACGGGATCTCCAAATGCTCAAAGCATACTACCGTCTGTGTAACCCCTCCAACACACATCTCCGTCTGTGTTATCGTGTGTTATCGTACCGTGTGGATTAATAGGGATAATCCACTACACAGATTGACCAGTGATCATCTAAGCTGATGATTTGAACAGGAGGGAATCCGAAGGGTTTTTCTTCCTCGAGTTTTTCCTCTTCACAATACAGTAAGTTTACTTCGGTCAACACCCCGTCATCTTCTAAAAAAGCATCGTAGGAAAATACGCAAACCTCTTGTCGGACATAATAGAGGTCTTTGTCTATATAAATATGCTGTGCTTCAGAAAACCCTTTGGCATAATACGCTGCAATGAGATCCGCTGTTTCTGACTCTAAGGGATTTGAAAAATCTACATCCATAGACGAATCCCGAGTATACAGCTTTCCCCATGATCCTAACAGCCCATAGGGATACTTCTCTGTATTCTCCGTGTCCCGGAACATTGCAAAAGCAATCTGTTCCAGCTCCTCACGATTTTCTGCAAAATGCTCCTTCAGCTCTGCCACTACGGTTGCGGTATCTCGAACCTCATAACGATCTCGCCAATCTTCCTCGTTTTCCCCACAGGCACAAAAGCATAGTGCCAGAAAAATGATTGAAAATATTAGTATAATCCGCCTCATTTAAACTCCTCCCAATATTGATATTGCATTGTATAGAACGCAAAGCGTACCATTAAAATCTCTTCACTTGTTGCGTGGTTGCCAAATATACTCATAATTCCCGGATGGGAAGGTTCAAATCCGTCTTCTCCCTCATGGGTGTAATAGTCTTCTAACCCCAAACAGTGTCCGAATTCATGAGCTGAAGTCCATTGCGGATTTTGAGGAACTCCATCCCGCATGGTATAGATATATACTGTCGGTATATCTGACAAATTCACACAGTCTGTAGTATTGGATGCTGAGTCGGCACGAGAGGTAATAATAGGTATACTCTTTCCGTATTTACTTTCTCCTTCTATAATTACAATATTTAACTTCTTATCTACTCCGTTTACGCAGTATGTTCCTTCCCAATATAATTCTATTCCGGTAGAAATAATGCTAGGATCAAGAGATCCTGATATGGTTACGTAAGCAGCTATGGTAATCTGATTGTATGATTCAGATATCCACATTGTTTCACGTATCCAAATTTCCTTCTTTCCTTCCATTCCAAAATTGCATATAGTAACCGCAGGACTTAATGCACATCCCGAACTGTCAGCATAGGCAATTGGGTTATTATTGCAATATACAAACATATTATAGCCCAAAAAGCCATAGCCTGTGCTGGCATAGCTATCCGCATTGATGAATCTATGATTCGTCGGGTCATAATACCTACTTTGCAGATAATAGAAGCCTGTTTCGGTATCGTAGTAGTAACCACGGTAGCGGAGGGGATTGATATGGGCGATGTCGGTGGTATTGGTAATGGCAGTGCCGTTGGCATTGGTCACGCTGAGAATCTCGCCCCATGCATTATAGCGGTAGGTGGCTACAACGGAGCCGGAAGAGGTTACCAGACTTACCACATCTCCCTGGTAATTCAGGACATAGTAATAGGTGACGGGCTGTGCCGTGCCGTTGGTGTAGATCAGGGAGAAGGGTTGGCCATTGTTATCGTAGATGAAGTCTAAAACCTTTGCGGTGGAGCCTGTGCCAATGGTTTCCCGTACTACCTTGCCGTTCTGGGTAATGTAGGTGTGGTTGACTCCGTTTACGATTTTTTGGGTGCGGATCCCTTCGGCATCGTAGCTGTAGGAAACATCCATACGGTCATCGGGGCCGTCTACGAAAATTTCCGCTAATTCCCGGCCATTTGTCCATTCAATGCCTGTATACAGGCTATGGGAATTGGCATAATTAGTAGGATTGCCTATAGCATCATAGGTAACATTCCAGTTGCCAACCTTGGTAAGCTGATCGCACCAGGTAGAGTTCCCATAAGTAAAGCTTTTAATAACAGCATTATTCTTCTTGACTTCCTTAATATTACCGCCGGAGTC
>JAZSAO010000470.1:0-2866 GCA_045601945.1 Faecousia sp.
CAGTCGCCCAAGGGCGACAGCTCTCCCAGAGGGAGAGCCAAGGGGCTTGTGCGAACTCGCCAACGGTTCGATAAACTGCGATTTGGTTTTAGCCAAAGTAAGCCTTTGCGGTATCGGAGTAGGCAAAGAGTGCCTTACACAGGGTCAGAAGCTGACCGATCTTATTATTGGCATAGGTATCCGGGCTGTAACGGAGGGTCTGGGACAGACGAGTTTCTCCTCGGTAAACAGCCACTTCCACCACACTTCTCAGTTCGGCGGCTAAGAGTCCGTCAAAGCTGAAAGCATACCGATTCTTGGATGCGTCGTATACCTCTGCTCCTGTCAGAACAGTTTCTACAGTCTGTCCTTCGTAGTTTACATAATGTACTCTCAGTGACAGATCCTCAACCTTTCCGCTGTAGGACCCAAGTTTAAAGATATATTTCATAGCAACTTTAGATTCCAGATTCAATGCCTTACCTTCCCAGACAATCACCGGGTTTGCCATGTCAGATAGAGTCTCATTGGTATTGCCGAAAACCACAGCATCGGCATTGCTGAGATAGGCAGAATGGGCTTCCGTCATATCACGGTCTACCGGAGCGTTCGTGCGATAGCCCTTATAGATCTGGGTTTCCTTTCCGTAGCGGAGGAGATCGGCGCAGAGAGCCTGCAACTTTCCGCTTGCCTCTGCCTTGTTCAGCTGGGCATAGGCATACTGTGCGATACTGTAGGTATCTACTTTAGACAGATAGGCCTGACCGTTTTTCTCCATATGAAGCTGAGCAGAAACTATATCACCCATCTGGATGGCAGTCAAACCTTCGAGTGAGTAATAATAGTAATTGCCGTTCAAAGCCGGTTCGATGGTAACGGTCTTGGTACCCGTCAGGTCATTGCCCGTATATACAGGGATCTCAACCACAAGCACATGGTTTAAATAATCTTTGAGTGCATCCTTTTGGATCGCAAAGTTAATAGAAATATCACTTGCCAGATTCAAGCTATGGCCGATGGTGATGGCAGTGTCGATCACAGGCGCTGTCTGCTCCTTGGCACCGCAAATACAGGTGCCGTTTTCGTAGCTGTGGGATGCGGTAGTGGTCTTTCCGCATCGGATGCAAGTTCCCTTATGGGTGGTTCCTAAGTTTTCATAGGTGTAACTGTGTCCCAGACGAGGCAGGACTGTCTGCTCTGTAAGAACGATACCGCAATATCCACACTTGGCACCATCAGATAATCCCGAGGACAGACAGCCGGCAGGAGTACCGGGAACAGTGACAGGAGTGTGCCCTACCACGGGCATGACTACCTGCGTTTTCAGAATCTTTCCGCAAGCGGAACAGTGGGAACCGTCGGACAAACCTTCCTTCTGGCAGGTGGGGGCGTAGCCCTTGTCGGTAACAACCGTATGAGCCACAGCAGTATACTGAGCTGTCAGTACAGTATCGGCGGTGATGTTGGTCAGAGCCTTATCCCAGCCCTTAAAGGTGTAGTGGTTGGTAGCATCCGGAGCCTTGGTGGGGGTGGTGCCGGTATATGTGGCTGTGCCTCCCTCGGCTACGGACAGGGTCTGCAGTACCGTGCCGTCTTGATTCTTGAAGGTGACGGTATAATTGGCAGTGGGCTGGCTTGCCTCGGGTCCTACGTACACATAGTCCAGAGTAACCTTGCCGGGGATGGCTGCATTGCCGCTTTCCATACCGCCGAAGAATACACGGATCTTGTCAATATCCCCATAGCTACGGAAGGTATCATTGATCTTTGCAGTAAGGGTCAGGTATTGCCCGCTTGTCAAGGCATCTACGGGGATCTTGATGCTCTCAGTGGCAGTTGCGGCAGCATTTGCTCCGTTCACAAAGTACTGAAGGATCGCATAGGGAGCCACGGATACGGTTTTACCACTGTCGTTGACCTGAGTACCTGTGGTGAAGCCTTCTAACTTAAAGCGGAGCTGGTAGACCTCAGCTCTTGCGGGATCGTAGTTCAGAGGATAGGTGTGATAGTTGCCACCAATAATGGTATCGAAATAGATGCAGGGATAGCTACTGTCTGCCATCTGCCCCACGGCGGTGACGGTCATAGCGCCCCGGGCAGGATCTATGGTAAGGGAAGCGGTATTCACATCCTTATAGAAGTACCAGTTCTCGGCGGCGTCGAAGTTCACAAAGCCATAGGCGGCGTTATTGTATGCATCGGCCTTTCCGTCAAAGCCGAAGTACAGGCTCTGGGGGAGAACTGCCAATTCTTCTGTATAGGTATGGCTCTTGTCCTTCTGACAGGTGAAGGTCTTCACGCCCTTGGCTGTCAAGGTAGGCATGGTGGTAATGACGCCGCTGTCATAGCTGTGACCGGTAGCGGCAATGGATTCTGTGTAGGACTTGCCGCAGGTACAGGTATAGGTCTTGACACCGGCCGTGGTACAGGTGGCGGCAGTGGTGACCTTGCTTGTGTAGCTGTGAGCCGTAGCCGTAAAGGAGGCGTAGACCTTCAGGTTGCCGGTGATCTTGCTCAGGTCGGCTGTCTTGCCGTTTCCATCAACCCAACCGGCAAAGGTGTAGTGATTGGTATTGTCGTATGCCTTGGTGGGGGTGGCTCCAGTATAAGTGGCAGCAGCACCCTCGGTAACTGTCAGGGTTTGAAGCACAGTGCCGTCCGCATTGCAGAAGGTCACGGTATACTTGGTGCTCTGCCCCGCAGGAGACAGGTCAGCAGGCCCTATGTAAATATAGTCGATGGCATAGCTACCCTGTGCGGGGCTTGTTGCGGTGGAATTGACCGGGTCTACACGGATGGCAGTCAGGATCTGCCCCACAGCTGCCGCAGGCATTGCCATGCGGATGACTACAAAATCATTTGCAGGATAGGTGGCAAGGGTGTCTCT
>JAZSAO010000471.1:0-6149 GCA_045601945.1 Faecousia sp.
GATCACAGCCCTCTTATAGGGAATGGTCACATTGAGTCCGTCGAAGAAAGCCTTTGTTAGGAAGCTGTCCAGATCTTGGGGAGCCACTTGAAAAAGCTCGTAGGAGTAGTCTCCCAGCTCCCTATGGATCTGTGGAGAATAGCTGTGAGTCAGATGCTCCCCCAATAGACCGCATTTCATCACACGACCTCCGAATAACTGCCTAAGTAGCGGAATTCTTCGCAAATTCCCCCGATCTCACACATGAGACGGGCAAATTCCTGAGAATAGACAGAAGTTTCTAAGTCTAAATAGAACATGAACTCAAAGTCACGCTCCGGCAAGGGGCGGCTTTCCAACTTCAGCAGGTTAATGCCCAAGGCGTAGAGCCGTGCCAGAACCTTGTACAGGGCACCGGGTTTGTGGGGCAGGACCATCATAATGCTGGTCTTGTCGGCACCGGGATAGATCTCGGTGTTTTTGGAAATGCACAGGAAACGGGTGTGGTTGTTGCCCTCGTCCTGGACACCGGACTTTAAGATCTTCAGGCCGTAGAGCTCTGCGCACATACGGGAAGACAGGGCGGCAACGTCCTTTCGGTCCGACTGGGCCACAGTCATGGCGGCAATGGCGGTGTTTTCGCAAACGGTGATTTTTACATTCCCCAGAGATTTTAGGAAAGCCGCACTCTGGGCAATGGCTTGCTCGTGGGAGAAAATCTCTTTGATTTCTCCGTGGTCGGCTTTTGCAAGGAGGCAGTGATCCACCTTCATACGGGTGGAGCGGACGATGCTGAAATTGCGCTTGACCATGAGATCATAGACCCGTTTTACAGAACCGGCGGTGCTGTTCTCAATGGGCAGAATGCCGTATTGGCAGAACCCGGCTTCGATGGCGGAAAAGACCCCTTCAAAGTTGCGGAAATACTGGATCTGAGGATTCTTGAACAGCTTTTCGCAGGCTAATTGGGAATAAGCACCCTCAACACCCTGACAGGCCACGGTGGCACTTTGGGGGAAGAGACGGGGGGTGTTTTCGATGGCGTATTCGATCTTGTCGAACAGCTCAGAACGGTTGCCCCGTTCCTGATAGGTGCGGCTCAGCTCGAAAAGCAGGGAGTACAGAACACGCATATATGATTGCATATCCTCACGGGATTTTTCACTGACCTCTGCCAGCTTTTCCCGTTCCCGGGCAGGCTGTAGGATGGCCATGCCCTGTTCCTTTTTATAGGTTGCGATTTTGGCAGCTACGTCCATACGTTCTTGGAATAAACGGACGATTTCGTTGTCAATTTGGTCGATTTCCTGACGGTAAGCTTTTAGATCCATTGTGTTTCCTCCAAAATCATATCTAAAATTGCCACTGCTACGGCGGCTTCCACACAGGGTACGGCACGAGGCACAATACAGGGATCGTGTCTGCCCTTGATTTCCAAGGTTGCTCCCTTGCCGTCATAGGTAACGCTTTCCTGTGCTTGGGCAATGGAGGCTGTGGGCTTGATGGCGACCCGAAGGATCAGGGGCATGGAGGTGGAAAGTCCCCCTAAGATGCCTCCTGCATGGTTGGTTCGGGTTTGGATCTGTCCTTGTTGGTTTACATAATATGAGTCATTGTGTTGGCTTCCTCGCATAGTACAGCAGTCGAAACCACTGCCGAAGTCCACACCCTTGACCCCGGGAATGGCGAAAAGGATCTGTGCCAGACGGTTTTCCAAGCCGTCAAACATAGGCTCCCCCAGACCTACAGGAAGACCGGTGACAGCACATTCGATGAGGCCGCCCACAGAGTCCTTCTCGGCCTTTGCGGCGGCGATCTCTTGGAGCATATCCTCCGTTGGTTGTGCGTAAACAGAAGGGATAGCAGGGTGCAGGGGATCGAAGCGGGGATTTTCTGCTTTGCCGATTTTTAGGATCTGGGCGCCGATGGCGATTCCCTTTTTCTCCAATAGCTGGAGACACAGACCCCCTGCAATACATAGGGGAGCAGTCAGTCTGCCGGAAAATTTTCCCCCACCCCGTCCATCGTGGGCGGTGCCGTATTTGACAAAGGCAGGGTAGTCTGCATGAGAGGGACGGAGGATCTGTGCCATTAGGTCATAGTCCCCGGAACGGGTGTTGGTATTGGGGATCACGGCGCAGATAGGCGCGCCGCAGGCCTTGCCGTTGAGAAGTCCGCTGAGAAATTCCGGTGCATCCGCTTCTTTTCGGGAGGTAGTATGGGCTCCCTGACCGGGAGCACGGCGGTTTAAAAAGGCTTGCAGGGCATCCATATCCGGAGCAAAGCCCGAAGGAAGCCCCTCTAAGGTCATACCAATGGCAGGGCCGTGGGATTGACCGAAAATACTGAGTTTCAGAGCAGAGCCGTAGGTATTACTCATTGGACGCCTGCCTCCTTTCTAAATCCTCCCAGAAATCAGGGTAGGATTTTTCCACAGCCTCTGCTCCCACCACACGGACAGAAGCGGAGCAAACGCAGGAAGCAATGGCTCCCAGCATGGCAATGCGGTGATCTCCGGCTGCGTTGACTCTGCCGCCGAATAGCTTGCCGCCCTGAATGATCAGGCCGTCTTCTGTGGCCTCCGCCCGACCGCCTAAGGCCCGAAGAGCGGCAGAAATGCTTTCCAAACGGTCGCTTTCCTTTAATCTGAGACGGGCGGCACCGGTTATGACTGTGGTACCCTCTGCACAGGCGGCAACGAGAGCAATGGGAGGTACCAAGTCGGGAATGTCCCTGACGTCTACGGTAATGCCCTTTAGAGGGGCAGGGGAAACCGTAACGCCTCTTTCCTCTTGGGTGACAGTTGCACCGAAGGTGCGGAGAATGTCCCCAATTGCCTTATCCCCTTGGGTAGAATTGAGATCCAGCCCTAAAACCGTCACGGGACCGGAAACCGCACCGGCACAGAGCCAGAAGGCGGCATTAGACCAATCCCCTTCTACCCGAAGCTTTCCGGGACTGTGGTAGCTTAGGCCATCGGGGATTTGCCAACCATTTGCAAAAGGAGGCATCCTGAGACCAAAGAGCCGCAGGACAGCAAGGGTCAACTCTACATAGGGCGCAGACTCCAAGGGTGTTGTCAAACGGATCTCACTGCCCTCTTCCAGCAGAGGCAGAGCCAGCAGGAGCCCCGTAATAAACTGGGAGGAAACATTTCCCGCAAGGGAATAGATCCCGGCAGTCAATTTCCCTTCTACACCGATGCGATCCGGGGCGGGGCGGCTGAGGGTGATTCCCTTTTCTTCCAATAGCTCCCACAGGGGAGACAGAGGTCTACGGGGGAGTCTGCCGTGGAGAATAAACTCCCCTCCACAGCCCAAGGCCGCCACAATGGGCAGAAGAAAACGGAGGGTAGAGCCGCTTTCTCCACAATCCAGTTCCCCAAATCGGGGCTCCGTAATGGGCGTGACTAAGAAGGTTTGGTTTACATAATCTATCTCAGCCCCGAGAGATTTGAGACAGTTGACAGTAGCGTCAATGTCTGCAGACCGTTGGGGGCAGTAAATTTCCGAGGGACGGTCAGCCAAGGCGGCACAGATCAGCAGCCGATGGCCATGGGATTTAGAGGACATGGCCTCTATGGTGCCTTTAATAGGATTGGGATATAAGGTTTCAGTCATGTTGCATACCTGCCTTTATGATAGATTCCAGTTGGGAAACGGGGATTTTTTCCAGTTCACAGTGCCCAACGGCCTTGGGAACCACCAGTGTGATCGTGTTCCCTTGCCGTTTTTTGTCCCGCAGGGCGGCACCTGCCAACACTTTGGGAGAAAAGTAGCTGTCTGTAGGCAGACCGAAGGAACGGAAACACTCCACGATCTCTTGGGGCTCGTCCATAAAGGCTCGGGCAAACATACAGCACCCTGCGGCTACGGCATAGCCGTGGGGGGTATCGTATTCCGTAAGGGCTTCGATGCCATGGGCTACAGTATGTCCCAAATTCAGAAGCTGCCGCTGTCCCCGATCGAACTCATCGGCACAAACAATATCCCGTTTCCACCGGACACACCGGGAAATTACCCATTCGCGATCGAAATTGACGCCTTTTGAGCGTAAATGAGCGAACAATTTCGGGTCAAACAGTATGGCGGTTTTGATCACCTCGCCACAGCCACAGCGGAACACCTCATCGGGCAGGGTGTCTAACAGTTCTGTATCACACAGCACCAGAGAAGGCTGGTGAAAGGCTCCCACTAAATTTTTCCCTGCTTTCAGGTTGACAGCGGTCTTCCCCCCAACAGAGGAATCCACCATAGCAAGCAATGTGGTGGGGATCTGTACAAAGGAGATCCCTCGTAAATAGGATGCGGCAACAAAACCTGTCAGGTCTCCGACCACACCCCCACCTAAGGCCACGAGGGTGTCGGAACGGGTCAGACCCTTTTCCGCAACCATTTCCAGTAGGTTTACATAATATTTTAAATCCTTGGAGTTTTCTCCTGCGGGAACGGAACTTGTATACACGGTAAAGCCGGCTTGGGTCAGACTGCGGTAGACCCGACCTAAATATAAGGGGGCTACGTTTTCGTCTGTGATGACCATGACCTTACCCTTGGCAATTTTGGCAAGTTCTTGACCGATGGTGTCTAAGAGCCCCTTGCCGATTTTCACATCATAGGTTTTCGAGGCGGTGACGGTTACAGTGTTCATCCCAGATCCTCCTTTCGCTTCTTTCCTTCTTCTAAGAGGCGGTATAGTTCTTCCCGGTTTTCTTCTGCCATAGCGTTGCGGTATTTCTGCAGCTGCTCTATGAGACCGTCGATTTCCGGGATCAAAAATCCTTTGTTTTCAATAAATAACTCTGACCACATGCCGGGGTTGAGCCATGCAACACGGGTCAGATCCTTGTAGCTTCCGGCAGAGAAGCCCTTGTGGAGCCCCGCAGTGGGACTCTTAATAAAGGCGTTGGAAACCACGTGGGGCAGCTGAGAGGTAAAAGCGATCATTTCATCGTGTTTCTCTGCTGTTGTAACGGAGAATTTTCCAAATTGACAGGGGGCGAGGAGTTGTATGATCCCGTCGATCAGCTGCATATCATCCCGTCTGGGGGGAACCAAAACCATAGGCGCCCCCTTAAACAGGGTAGCACGGCTATATTTGAAGCCGGAAAAATGGGTACCTGCCATGGGATGACCGCCTACGAACAAGAAGCCGTATCTTTCCGCTAAAGAGAAGCCCATGTTGCAGATATCTGCTTTTACACCGCAACAATCTATGACGGTGTTCCGTAGCAGCGGTGCTTTTTCCATAAGCCAAGCGATAGCGGCTTTGGGATAGATGGCAAGGAGAATCAGGTCACAGTCTCCCAAAACCTCGTCTTCTAACAGCCCGTCTGCTGCCTCTGCCATAATGGCAAAGGAAGAAACGGTGGTGTCTAAATCGTACACCAGAACCCGGTGGTCTTTGGCTTTATAGGCGCGGGCAAGAGAGCCACCGATGAGCCCCAGACCTACGATCCCTACGGTCATAAGATAGCCTCCCGAATGATCTGCATCCGCTTTGCCAAATCTGCAAACTGCTCCGGCTTCAGGGATTGGGCACCGTCACACAGGGCATGGATGGGATCGTTGTGAACCTCTACCATAACTCCGTCTGCGCCGCAAGCTACCGCCGCCATTGCCATAGGAGGAATCAGGCGGATCTTGCCCGTTGCGTGGCTGGGGTCAACTACCACAGGCAGGTGAGACAGCTCGTGAAGCATAGGCACAGCGGTTAGATCCAAGGTATTCCGGGCATAGGTATCAAAGGTACGGATACCACGCTCGCAGAGAATGACCTGCTGGTTGCCTTCGGACATAATGTATTCTGCGCTCATGAGAAATTCCTTCAGAGTGTTGGCAAGACCCCGTTTCAGTAAAATGGGCTTGTCCGTTTTTCCCAGTTCTTTCAGAAGATCGAAATTCTGCATATTCCGTGCGCCGACTTGGATCACATCCACATCGGCGAAAAGGTCCAATACGTTGATATTCATGATTTCCGTGACGATGGGCAGACCCGTTGCCTTCTTGGCTTCTAACAGCAGCCGGATCCCCTCTGCGCCCAAACCCTGAAAATCATAGGGAGAGGTACGGGGCTTAAAAGCGCCTCCACGGAGGAAGTCTGCCCCGGCGGCTTTCACAGCTTGCGCAACCTCGGTCATCTGGTCTTCCGTCTCTACCGGGCTGGGCCCT
>JAZSAO010000472.1:0-2851 GCA_045601945.1 Faecousia sp.
CGTCCTTGTTAAAGCCGGTGCACTTGACAACATAAGCGCCTTTCAGACGAACCTCGTTGCCGGGGAAGAGACGGAAGAATTTGCCGACCTTTTCTTCCATAAAATCATCGGCCTCGATCCACAGATCACGGGAGAAGGTGATGGAACGATTGCCCATTTCGGGGTAGTGGGGATGGTTTTCCACCTCGAAAATCTCGCTCTGCCCTTGGGGATAGTTGGTGACGGTGAGCTTAATGGGCTTGAGAACTGCCATAACACGGGCTGCAGTCTCGTTGAGATCTTCTCTCAGGCAATGCTCCAAGAAGGCGTACTCTACGGTGGTAGCGGCCTTGGCACCGCCGATACGCTCCCAGGAATTACGGATGGACTTGGGGGTATAGCCACGGCGGCGCAGGCCACAGAGGGTGGGCATACGGGGATCGTCCCAGCCGCTAACCCGACCGGTCTCTACCAGCAGACGGAGCTTCCGCTTGGACATAACGGTGTAGTTGATACCCAGACGAGCGAATTCGATCTGACGGGGCTTTGCAGGCAGGTCGCAGTTGTCTACCACCCAGTTATACAGGGGTCGGTGTGCCTCAAATTCCAGGGAGCACAGGGAGTGGGTAATATGCTCCATAGCATCCTCAATGGGATGGGCGAAGTCATACATGGGGTAAATGCACCACTTATCTCCGGTGGTGTGATGGTGCATATGGTTGATACGGTAGATGGCCGGGTCACGCATATTGAAGTTACCGGAAGCTAAATCGATCTTAGCACGCAAGGTCATAGCACCGTTGGGAAATTCCCCTGCACGCATACGGCGGAACAGATCCAGAGACTCTTCCATGGGGCGATCACGGAAGGGACTGCGAGCGGGGGTAGTCAGGTCGCCGCGATATTCACGCATCTGCTCGGGAGTCAGTTCGCAGACATAGGCCAGACCCTTGCGGATCAGGTCTTCTGCACACTCGTACATCTTATCAAAATATTGAGAAGCGTAGTAGAAACGGTCGTCCCAGTCAAAGCCCAGCCAGTGGATGTCTTCTTTAATGGCCTCTACATATTCTACATCTTCCTTAGTGGGGTTGGTGTCGTCCATGCGGAGGTTACAGATGCCACCGAACTTCTCCGCGGTGCCGAAGTCTATGCACAGGGCCTTACAGTGGCCGATATGAAGATAGCCGTTGGGCTCGGGGGGAAAACGGGTGTGGACCTGCATGCCCTCGTACTGACCGCCGGGGCCGATATCTTCTTCTACGAATGCTTCGATAAAATTCTTGATCTCTGCCATAGTTTTTTCCTCTTTTCAAAAAAGTTCCACACTATTATATATCAAAATTCCCAAAACTGCAATACAGTTTCCGTACAGAATAGAAAAAAATAAAAACATTTTGTGAAATTGAAAGATTATGCTTGTCAAAAAGCCCGATTTATTATAGAATAGAGGCAGACCTAAATCAGATAAAGGAGTGGTAGACCATGAATGAGCCGAAATATCGTCGAGTGCTTCTGAAGATCAGCGGCGAGGCGTTGGCAGGGGAGAAGCATCGTGGCTTGGACTTTGATGTCATCGGCAGTGTATGCGACGTGGTGAAAAAGTGCGTAGATGCAGGCGTTCAGGTTGGTATCGTCGTTGGCGGCGGTAACTTCTGGCGTGGCTTAAAGGACGGGGGCGACCGTATGGAACGTACCCGTGCTGACCATATGGGTATGCTGGCAACGGTCATTAACTGTATGGCTGTGGCAGACAGCTTAGAGCAGAGAGGGGTAGAGGTCAGAGTGCAGACCGCTATCGAGATGAGCCGTATTGCAGAGCCCTATATCCGTGGTAAGGCCATCCGCCATTTGGAAAAGGGTAGAGTCGTGATCTTTGGTTGCGGCACCGGAAATCCCTTCTTCTCCACAGATACCGGCGCAGTGCTTCGTGCCGCAGAAATCAATGCAGACGCGATCCTGCTTGCTAAGAATGTTGACGGTGTCTATTCCGACGACCCTGCAAAGAACCCCGATGCTGTGAAGTATGATGAGATCACCTATGCCGAGGTTTTGGCAAAGCGCCTCATGGTCATGGACTCCACTGCAACGAGCCTGTCTATGGACAATCATATGCCTATTATTCTCTTCGCTCTAAAGGACCCGGAAAATATCTACCGTGTTGTCATGGGCGAAAAGATCGGAACAATTGTTAAGGAGGAACAATAATATGTCAGTTGATTTTAAGGAATTCACCAGAAAGATGGAAAAGTCCATCGAGATCCTGCAGGAAGACTTCGGTGCAATCCGCGCAGGCCGCGCTAACGCAAAGGTTTTAGACCGCATCACCGTTGAGTATTACGGCCAGGAGACCCCCATCGGTCAGGTCGGCTCCATTTCTTCTCCCGATGCTCGCACTCTGGTGATCCAGCCTTGGGACGGCACCCTGCTGAAGAAGATCGAAAAGGCTATTCAGGTCTCCGATCTGGGTATTAACCCCCAGAACGACGGCAGAGTTATCCGCCTGAACTTCCCCCAGCTGACCGAGGAACGCCGTAAGGAACTGGTCAAGCAGGTCAAGAGGTACGGCGAGGACGGCAAGGTCGCAGTTCGTAACATCCGCCGCGATGCCATGGACTACATCAAGAAGCTGAAGAAGAACTCCGAGATCACCGAGGACGACCAGAAGAAGGCCGAAAAGGATCTCCAGGATCTGACTGACAAGTATATCAAGAAGGTCGATGAGGTTTGCGCCGTTAAGGAAAAGGAACTCATGGAACTGTAATACCACATTACCTGCGAGGGCGGACACATCGTCCGCCCTCGTTTCTGAACGATTGGGAAATAAAATCCCAATTCGTTGTGTAGTCAAATTTTCGTTTGTCGAACTGTT
>JAZSAO010000473.1:0-4069 GCA_045601945.1 Faecousia sp.
AAGTGTGGTAGTTTTGCGGGGGGTGAACCCCTCCCACTGCTATCAATTTCAGATAGCTTCGACCTGATCCAGTCTAAGTCTCTTAGTAGCAGGTCTTCCTTTGATCAACTCAATAGAAACTTCCAGTTCCTCTTCTTCCAGATCAATAGAGAGAACCTTTGCTTCATTATTGATAAAGGGTCCATCGACAATGCGAACGACACTGCCAACCTTGTAATCAAGGACGATTTCTTTCTTATGCAGACCCAAATTGATCAATTCTTCTTCGGTCAAAGGGACCGGTCTGTCGCTTCCGGATGTGATAAAGCCGGTGACACCACGGACATTTTTGATAATGTGCCAAGCCTCGTCGGACATGACCATCTTGATCAGCACATAGCCCGGAAAGAGCTTGCGATCGTAGGTCTTAATACCGTTGTCAGTGTACTCAGTGACAGTCTCCATGGGGATTTCTATCTCATAGATGGTGTCTCCCAATCCACGACTGACGATGGTCTTTTCGATGGTGTTTTTTACGGTGTTTTCATATGCGGAATAGGTATGCACAACATACCATTTAGCTTCTCCGCTCATAGTGATCAGAGAATCTCTCCGAGCAAGGATACTGCCCGTCCGGCGATCCAGTCGAAGAATACAACGATGATGCCGACAACGAGGACAGCACCCAGGACGATCAGCGTATTGTTGATCAGTTGCTTACGAGAGGGCCATACGACCTTCTTGAGCTCGCTACGCATCTCACGGAACCACTTGCCAACCATAGCACCGGTACGGGCGAAGAAATTGGGCTGCTTGTTGTTAGTTTCTGCCATGTTGCTCATCCTTTCGTTTACTTCGTCTCGTTATGAACAGTATGCTTTCTGCAGAATCTGCAGTACTTCTTCATTTCCAGACGGTCGGGATCGTTCTTCTTGTTCTTCATAGTGTTGTAGTTTCTCTGCTTGCATTCGCTGCATCTAAGGGTGATCTTTACTCGCATTTCGGCACCTCCTTAATTATTTGCCTCCCTGCCTGCCTACGGCTATGAAAAAATTTAGCAGACGCAGAAACTACTAAGCGTCTTCCGCAGGTGAATGGGCGCACAAAAAAAGCCGCCAATTCGCAGGTATGGGTATGTTACCACAAAAACGTCAATAAGTCAATGGTTTTTTGTGATTTTTCTTTGTTTTTTTGCAATTTTTCTTATTCTGTAACAACAACGGTCCATAGCGGCTAAAAAGCAGCTACAGATGCAGCTGCTTTTTAACTCACACAATTTTATCAGAACAACAGAATCAGTCGATACAGGCCAAAGGAAACCAACCATGCGACCACACATTGCATAATTGCCACCAGCGCCCCGCGATATTTCCCTCCCAGTTCTCTGCCAATGGCGGCGACTGCTGCAACACAGGGGGTATATAGCAGGGTAAAGGCCAACAGACTCACTGCAGAGGCAGAGGTAAACAAGCCCGACAGGTTAGCCACCAAAGACTCAGTGCCGCTTCCCGTTAGAATCCCAAGCGTGCTGACAACAGCCTCTTTTGCCATAAAGCCTGTAATCAAAGATGTGGTGATCCGCCAGTCTCCGATCCCCAAGGGTTTAAATACAGGTGTCAGGAGTTTCCCTACTCCGGCTAAGAGGCTCACGGAACTGTCCTGCGTATAGTTTAGTCTCACATCGAAACTCTGTAAACACCAGATCACTAAGGTAGCAACAAAGATCACCGTAAAGGCCCGTTGGAGGAAATCCTTAGCCTTATCCCACAGGAGCATGATCACACTCTTAGGAGAGGGCATACGGTAATTTGGCAGTTCCATTACAAAAGGTACCGGTTTCCCTCGGAATGCGGTCTTATTCATCAACAGTGCAAATAGAATGCCTACCACCATACCACCGAAGTACAGACACACCATAGCGAGAGCCGCAGAGTTCGGGAAGAAGGCTGATACAAACACGGTATAGATGGGAATCTTTGCAGAACAACTCATAAAAGGTGTAAGCAAAATCGTAAGCCGTCTATCACGGGACGAGGGCAAAGTTCGTGTTGCCATGACCGCAGGGACCGTACACCCAAAACCGATGATCATAGGCACAAAGCTGCGACCGGATAAGCCGATCTTCCGCAGAAGTTTATCCATAACAAAGGCAACTCTTGCCATATAGCCCGTATCTTCCAGAATGGACAGGAAGAAAAACAGAACCACAATTACAGGCACAAAACTGACCACACTGCCCACGCCGGCGAAAATACCATCAAGCACGAGGCTGTGAACCACAGGATTTATTCCGTAGGATGTCAATCCCCTATCAACCACAGCTGTCAAGCCGTCGATTCCGGCTGCCACCAAATCCTGAAGCAAGGGACCAAAAAGGGAAAAAGTCATCCAGAAGATTCCCACCATCAGCCCTACGAAAATAGGCAAAGCCAAATACTTATGGGTCAGGATTCTATCTATAGCCATGGAACGCAGATGTTCTTTGCTCTCGGCACATTTGACCACGGTCTTGGAACAGAGCGTTTCTATGTATTCATACCGCATAGAGGCAATCGCTGCATGGCGATCCAACTCACCGTCCGTCTCCATCTCCAAGATGCTGTGTTCTAAGAGTTCAAGTTCGTTGGTATTGACCCCCAAACGGGCGATCACATCCTCATCCCCTTCGATCATCTTCGTGGCGGCAAAGCGGCGAGCGATTCCGGCCTTTCTCGCATGGTCCTCGATCAAATGAGACACTGCATGGATACAACGATGAACCGGGCCGTCGGAGCAGAAATCTACCTTTTGCGGTCTTTGTTTTGCCTTTGCTATATCACAGGCACATTGGATCAATTCGTCAATCCCTTCGTTCTTAATGGCAGAAATAGGAACCACGGGAATTCCCAGTTCTTTCTCCATTTTCTTTACATCTACGGTACCACCGTTTCCACGAACCTCATCCATCATATTGAGAGCCAGAACCATAGGCACCTGCATTTCAAGAAGCTGGAGTGTCAAGTAAAGATTTCGCTCAATATTCGTAGCATCGATAATATTAATGATACCATCAGGCTTTTGATTCAGGATAAAGTCACGGGTCACAATCTCTTCACCGGTGTAGGGACGCATAGAGTAGATACCGGGAAGGTCTACGATTTGGCAATCTTTTTTCCCGCGGATAATACCAATTTTGCTGTCAACGGTAACACCGGGAAAATTGCCCACGTGCTGATTGGAGCCTGTAAGCTGATTAAAAAGTGTGGTCTTGCCACAGTTCTGATTTCCAACTAAAGCAAGAATCATCCTACCACCTCCGGTTGTACCTCAATCTTGGCCGCATCCTCCAAACGAAGGGTCAGTTCATACCCACGGAGACGGATCTCCATAGGATCTCCCATAGGGGCGATCCGTTGGACCGTGATCCTCGTTTTAGGGATCAGTCCCATATCCAGTAGGCGGCAACGTAGGAGCCCCTCTCCCCCGACGGTCAAAATCGTTCCGCTTTTTCCAATTTCAAGTTCGGCTAATGTCATCGTGTATCACCTTCCCAAAACGGTTAGTCTAAGCTAACCTACGCCCAAAAGAAAAAGCATTCTTCTTTTATTGGTTAGTTATCACTAACTAAATTCATGCGTATTATATTCCATTATCCATGGTTTGTCAAGAAATATTTTCCTTGTATTTTGCAATTTTTTCATTTATAATAAGCAAAACCAGTCTGTATAAAACCTCGTTTAAATTTGATTTATCGAACTGACCCAAGGCATGGTTGAGGATAGAAATTTTTTCACACTATATCTATATATCTACGGAGGATAATATATATGAGAGTTCTTGCTATTGACTACGGTGATGCCCGAACCGGCATTGCCATTTCCGATATTATGGGCATGATCGTGGGACAGACCACAGTGATTCATAGCCGCAATGCAAAAAAAACCGCTGATGAAATCGCCCGCTTGGTCAAAGAAAGCGGCGCCCAAAAACTGGTCATGGGTTTTCCGCGAAACATGGACGGTTCCGAGGGTCCTCGCGCTGATTTGTATCGGGAGTTTGCTGCCTTAGTAGAGCAAACCACAGGTATGGCCGTCGTTCTGTGGGACGAACG
>JAZSAO010000474.1:0-4933 GCA_045601945.1 Faecousia sp.
GGACACAGAGCCAGGGTATCGATAAAACCCTTCTTGTGGAAGTCAAGGTAATTCTCGTACCTGGTCTGATTAAAATAACGAATATAAATGCCCACCTTGAATGGTCTGGAAACAAGTGGGCGTTCTCGGCGAATGGAGTGAAGCCAAATCAGATGATCGGCAATCAGCTCGGCTCTCTCCGTATCACCGTCAAATATCATTGAAAAGTGAGGGGCAGTTTCTATCTGCGCCAGTTTAGCATGAATATCTATCTCATCCATAGAGTGTCCTCCCGTGGTCATAGTTAGCGGATTATCGAAATAAGGCTAAGACTATTGTAAATAATGCAAGGCTTAATAGGAACTAACCACAGGTCAAACGATTAACCCCTGGTTTATGAGCGATGACGAAAAAGCAAAAAAATAGACCGACAACACATCCGGCTGTCGGTCTGTAACAGAAATATACGATTTATTTTATATAATGAAGTTCCGGACAAAAAAGCAGGTCAGACATCGCTGTCTGGCCTGTTAGAACAAGTATGTGTCTTTCTTGATCCGCATGGTGGTCTTTAATTCCTTCACGATTTTGAGAATGGAATCAATCTCGGCAGGTGAGCAGTCCGCAAGCAAGTCGTTGAACTCTCCCTGGTATATTCCGTTTACCTCGGGGATGTTGGGACGGAGCAACACATCGGCAGAAACCTGCAATGCCTCTGTTATATATACAAATGTAGAAAGGCGCAGTTTGGTCTTGCCGTTCTCAACTTCACTCATATGCGGAACGGAGATGAAAGCCTTCTCAGCCAGTTCTGCCTGGCTCATGTTCTTCTGAATGCGAACATCACGAATCCTCGCACCGATTGCCTTATATCTGGCATCGTCAAGTTCTCTCATGGGCGCACCTCCTCCTTTAACGATATAGTCTATAGATTATTATATAAGCCATACCCGATATTTGGAATAAGGCATAGATGAACAGTTCGGGCATACCTTATAATAGAAACATCAAAATTTTTTTGGAGGTTTCTATATGCAAATCAATTACATCCTTCTCGGACAGAGAATCCGCGCGATCAGAACAAAGAAAGGTATCACCCAAATGGAGTTGGCAGAGCGTATTGACCGTTCCCCGGCGTACATGAGTTATGTGGAAACTGCGTACAAGTTCTGCAGCCTTGACACCTTGGTGCGTGTGGCAAACGAACTGAATGTCTCGACCGATGACCTGCTCATCGACAGCCTCACCAATACCATCAAGGTCTCAAATCATGAGTTTGCAGCCATCCTCTCGGATTGTAGCGATTATGAAATGCGTGTCCTTTTGGATATGGTGAAAGCCACGAAGCAGGCCATGCGAGAATACAGATACTTGACTCGGCCCACCCGTAGATAAATTATAGGTTGCTCCAGGCCACGATGGAACACTCCGAGAGTCAAGGAATAAACCTACAGTTTATGAATTGAGAATTACATAAACCAAAGGTGAAAATGAAAGAAATGCCCTCGAAGCATTCGCTTGCGAATACATTTTCGGGAGTTTGCGAATACATTTTCGCAAATGCCAAGACAATGACAAAAATGGCTGATATACTTATGATCGGAAAGGTGGCTCTATGCAATGATTTATTATACCGGTGATATTCACGGTCAGAAATATGAGATAGAACGCTTCTGCAAGCGTTTCAATCCTACGAGAGAGGATACCATTGTGATCCTCGGGGATGTGGGTGCAAACTACAGCCGAGATGAAAGGGATGCGGAATTAAAGGCAGCCCTTAACAAACTCAAACCCACGATCCTGTGTATTCACGGCAATCATGAGATTAGACCTTGGAACATTCCTACATATAAAACAAAGGAATGGAACGGCGGCACCGTATGGTATGAAGACGAATATCCCTCCTTATTGTTTGCCAAGGACGGCGAGATATACGATATCGAAGGAATCCGACACATCGCCATCGGTGGTGCGTACAGCGTGGACATGTTCTATCGACTTGCCCGAGGATACGGATGGTGGGCTGATGAACAGCCTTCGTCTGAAATTATGCAGTATGTAGAACAGCAGCTCAAGAAGAACAAGATTGATGTTGTTCTGTCTCATACCTGCCCGTTTAAGTACGAGCCTGTGGAAGTGTTCCTCCCAGGCATCGATCAAAGCACGGTAGACACGACCACGGAAAAGTGGCTTGAAAAAATCGAAGAAACAACAGACTACATCGCTTGGTACTGTGGACATTGGCATATCAACAAACGGATTGACAAGATGCACTTCCTGTTCCACAAATTCGAATCAAGCGAAGCGATAAAGGACGAGTTAGAAAGGAAGATAAACGATGGGTAAAGTATATTTTACCGGTGACCTACACTTCGGTCATGAAAATGTACTCGCCTTTGACAATCGACCGTTCAAAACAGTCGAAGAAATGGATGCGGAACTCATCCGCAGATGGAACAATAAAGTCGGCAAGGGCGACCTCACTTATGTCCTCGGGGACATGATTTGGAAAGCCCGAAACGATGATGCCCCGGAACTGATTAAAAGCCTTAACGGTCAGATCATCCTTATTAAAGGAAACCACGACCGCTTCTTGCACAATGCCAAAGCAAAGGCAGCTCTTGCAGGGATCAAGGATTCCGATGATATCTGTGTGACCTTGGAAGACGGCACGAAGAAAAGAGTCATCTTGGATCACTTCTTCAAACCCATGTACAACGGACACAGATATCAGGCGATCCACCTACACGCACACTCCCACTTTACAGATGAAGCTGACTTCGAGGTTGACTTTGCCAAGTACCTCAACAGCATTGGATGCAGAAACGAAATCTACAATGTGGGATGCATGTATTGGAACTATGAACCGGACACTCTGGATGAGATCATCGAAGGTGGCCCCACAATCCGCCCAAACTACGGAGAGAGATCTCCCGAGTACACAATGCAGTTCCCGTGGGTGAAAAAGCCCACACTCTACCCCGAGGACGGCATCACATGGAATGTGTTCTATCACAATGTCAACGGCGACAGGATCGACACCTTCAACATCTTTGAACACGGAGCATTCCATGAGTATGTGAAGAAAGCAGCTCGTAAGGTTCAGAGCAAGGAAGACTTCGCCAAGCAGCTCCGCAGAGAAGTGATGTATTACTTCTGGGCCAAGTGTGAATGGGAAGTTCTCATCAAGCCCTGGGTCGGAGGAAAAGGTGTCGAAGACAAAAAGGTTGATGTCTGCTGGCAGATCATGAATAATTGGGATGCCTTTGTGGACTATGTTTGGAACAATAGAAAGAAACTCTGGCAGTAAAACAGGAGAGAAATATGGGAAGACAAGAAAATGTGTCCGTCTTTGAGGACACCCGTGAGCATTGTAAGAAGCACCCTGTGATTGCAAATGCAGTTAAACTGTCCAACGATCATCAAGAGGTATTCCTCGAGAATGATCCGGTGTTACCTGTACCCAAGGCAAGTGCGGATAAAGCAAAGATTGTTGTATCCAAGCGGAGAAGCTTCGAAGCAGCATTCAGATACGCAGGATATGAAACCTGCGTGTTGAACTTTGCCTCTGCGACAAACCCAGGTGGTGGCGTAGCATGGGGATCTACTGCACAAGAAGAATGTCTGTGCCGGTGTTCCACGCTCTATGCCAATCTGATCGTCAAGGAAAATTGGGAACGCTTCTACGCACCACACCGCCAACAGCACAATCAATTATACAACGATGACTGCATCTACACTCCCGATGTGTTGGTGTTCAAAACCGATACGCGCTTTCCTCAAATGATGGATCAAGAGGACTGGTTGCAGGTCAATGTAATCACCTGTGCAGCTCCCAATCTACGACCGGACAAAGACGGTACGGAGCGAGTCAAAGTTACAAACTCGGAACTAAAAGAATTACACAAGAAAAGGATGCGTAGAATTCTGACCATTGCTGCATCACGACAAAACGATGTTGTGATCTTGGGTGCATACGGTTGCGGAGCATTCAAGAATCCACCCGAGGTCGTTGCCGAAGCAATGAAAGAAGTGGTACAGGAGTTCCTGCACCACTTCAAGGTAATCGAGTTCGCTGTTTATTGCTCCCCGAGGGATGAGCAGAACTATTTAGCATTCAAGAAAGTATTAGGAGAACTGGAATGAGCGACACTCCATAAATTAAAACAGAAGATGTGAGATGAAAAGATGACCTATGTATTATCCGACATCCACGGCAACCTGCAACGATTTGAGTCGATCATGGCTCAGATCAATCTCCAACCGGATGATACATTATATATCCTGGGGGATGTAATCGACAGGTATCCCGATGGAATCAAAATACTAAGAAGAATTATGAAGATGCCCAACGCCCGGATGCTGATCGGCAATCACGAGTATATGATGCTCAAGGCCATCGGTCATTGTAAGGATGCAGCCGAGGAAAAGGAAAACACTAATTGGCGTCAGAGAAGACATTGGTATCGAAACGGTGGCAGAGTTACTCATGAGCAGCTCAAGCATTATCGCAAGGACACCCGAGCAGATATCTTTGACTTCATATGGAGATTGCCGACTAACATCGATGTCGAGGTTAATGGCATCAAATATAAGCTCGTCCATGCCTCTCCCGAAGAAAACTATATGACGGCATATTGGTACAGCCATGACTACAAGGACAGCCGTGAGTTTGCAGTATGGGACAGATGGGATGAAACGAAGCCCGTCCCCGAGGGTTATGTGCTGATCTTCGGTCATACGCCCACCTGCTACTTTCACAACGCATACCCGTGGAGTATATGGAAAAGTGACGAGGCCATTGGCATTGACTGCGGTGGTGGCTTTGAGGATGGTCGGCTTTCTTGTCTCCGCCTTGATGATATGAAAGAATTCTATTCGGAACAATAAAAATGGAGGTATCACCGAAATGATACCTCCGACAAATTAAACTGTTCGATAAATTGGAATTTAG
>JAZSAO010000475.1:0-4131 GCA_045601945.1 Faecousia sp.
GCTTGGTAGGCTATTACTCCTCTGCCGCAGTTGGTTCCACTGTTACCAATTGCTATAACGCAGGCACCCTCTCCGGCAAGCAGCCGGGACAGTTCACAGCCAATATCAATGCCGCTGTGACGGACATTACCTTTACAAATACCTACGCATTGGGAACGCCCTATGTCGGCAATACAACTGCCCATATCCTAAACGGAAGCGGCACCATGACGGTCGCTGACCTGAAAAACAGCGCAAAAACTCTGGGAAAAGCCTATACCCATGATTCCGCTTCCCCTGTGAACAGCGGCTATCCCATACTGAATGTGTTCCTGTATCACATTTCCCAAACCCCCACTCTCGGCAAAGACAGTGGCGGTGTGTACCATGTCAAAACTGCCGACGATCTATATGCGCTTTCCTATCTTGTCAATGTGGAAAAGCAGACCTTCAGCGGTCAAACCATCGTCATGGATGCCGATATCGATCTGGAAAGCCGTCCTTGGATTTCCGTTGGTGGAAGCTGTACCTACGATGATCCCGATAACCCCTATTTTTCCGGTACCTTTAAGGGACAGGGACATCGGATCTATAACCTCTGTATCAATTCCCGTAACTGGTTTACAGGCTTCTTTGGCTATGTTAAGAGTGGAACCATAGATAGCTTGGGCATCGAAAGCGGTATGGTTTTCGGTGACCAGAAAACCGCAGGTCTCGTAGGCTGTGCCACCAATGCAAAGATCACAAACTGCTTTAATCGTGCCAATGTCAACGGAAAGAGCATTGTTGGCGGTGTTGTGGGTATGCTGAATAACAGTTCTAACGAGGTCAGCAATTGCTATAATACAGGCTCTGTAGGCGCAGACCACACCTGCGCCGGTGTGATCGGTTACCTTGCAAGCGGTACCCAGAATTCTACTGTAAAGAATTGCTACAATAGCGGTAGCGCCTTGGGTGGCGTGATCGGTGTAGTCAATGCCAATGCAAAAAATAACACCTTAGACAATTCCTATACCACGGGAGACAGCCCTCTCGTCTATGAGATAACCGGCTTGACCGTAACCAACTGCAGACAGATCACCCCGGGAGAACTCCGAGCGCTCAGCCAAACTCTGGGCACCGGCTATCGAGAAGACTATTTGGTCATGAACCAGCTCCGCCCGGTTTTAGCATGGGAAAACGCAGGGTGCAAGACAAGCCTTTCTCAAAAGAACGGGATCTATGAAATCAGCAATGCCCAAGAACTTCGCCTTCTGTCCTATCTGATTCGAAAGGGAAATAATTTCTCCGGGAAACAGGTGGTTCTGAAATCCGATATCGATCTGGAAAAGAAGCCTTGGCTTCCCATTGGAGGAAACGACGAGTCTAACGGCTATGCCTTCCGGGGCACCTTTGACGGCAGGGGTTATGTTGTCAGAAACATGATCTCGATAGAACTGGAAAACAGCTATTCCGGTCTGTTCGGCTATGTGGCTCAGGGCACGGTAAAGAATGTAGGTGTAGAATCCGGCATTTCCATTGCCAATGACAAGGCGGCCGGCTTGATCGGCTACCTTCAAAATGGCGCAAAACTCCAGAATTCTTATACCCGTGCCACGGTATTTGCAAACAACATTGCCGGCGGCTTGGTAGGTATGGTCGGGGGCAATAACTGTCTCGTGGAGAATTGCTATAACACGGGCTTTGTTTCTGCCAGAAACTTTAGCAGTACCACAGCAGGACTGGTTGCATATCTTGCCGGAAACACCAAGGGTATGATCCTCCGCAATTGCTACAATGTGGGCAATTACTACGGCATTCTGGGAGAACCCAATGCAACTGCTACGGAAAATACGGTTTCCAATGTCTATACTGCAGGAAACGTCCACCTGTATCGTGTTCCCAGAACCTTGGTATCCCAGTCTGTGTCCCGTCTGTCCTCTGACGATTTGAGGGGCTATGCCACAGTGCTCGGCTCTGCCTTTGATACGGACAGCAAGGGGATCAACGATGGCTACCCTGTCCTGACTTGGCAGAGCGGAAAGCTTTGCTTCCACGAATACGACGGGGGAAAAATCACAACGGTTCCCACCTTGACAGCCAAGGGCGTTAAGACCTATACCTGTCAGCGGAACAGCGCTCACACCTATACAGAAGAGCTGGAGCCTCTTGCAAAATCCCTGTTCTTTGATTTTAACAACGATACTGCATCTCAGAGCAGATATCAAAACTACGTCTATAACTTTACAAGCTTCGATCAGATCGGCGCATGGCGGGGACGTACCCAAGGTCTGGTGGACGGCAGTGCCTCTATGGATTTGACAAAAGGCCTGCTGACCGTTAAGCCCGGAACCACAGGCTATGGCAGTATTTATGCCGATTCCGTGAACTTTGCTCTGAACTACGATCCCGATCACGCAGACTACTTCCAGATGCGCTTTAAGATGACCGGCTTCACAGGCACTGCAGGAAAGGCAAGTATTCATTTCTATTATAAAGAAGACAATACCTATCTGGCGGCAGATGCTGTGGTATTCCCGGAAAGCTATCTCCATGACGGACAGTATTACATCGCAACCGGCAAGATTCAGGATGCTGTTCGCAATCTGGATCAGGTTCGCCGTGTGATCATTCACCTGTCCGGCTTCAACAATCCTACGGACCTGTCCGGGGAGGTTGTATTTGACTACGCCTTTGTGGGTCCCTATGAAGAACTGCCTAACAAGGATGCTCTGTACTTTGATTTTAAGGATACCACGGCAGACCGTCTGCGCTATAACAGCAGAACATACGGCTACACCCAATTTGATACTGCCTCTACGGTCAACTGGTATTATAAGACGGACAGAGTATCCAAGATTCTCATCAACAATACCGCGGGAACCATGACGATCCAATCGAACCCCGCTCTGGGTGCAGATGCTTGGCCCGATGTCTATGCAGATTCCAATTTTGGTCCTACGGGAACGACCTACCCCCTGAAATTCCATCCCGAAGGAACGGAATATTTCCAGATGCGGTTTAAGATGAAGAATTTCAAGGTAGGGGATCAGCTTATTACCAACGCAGACGGGTCTACGAGCACCAAGACCATTGCACCCTATCTCAATTTGCGGTATTTCGTCAACAACAACGGAACCTCCCTGGGGGCTACGGATAGCTATTCTGCCCACGCGGCTTACATCAATTCCGACAGCTATGTGGTGGTAACTCTGCCCCTCCTGAATGCTTTTAAGACCGCAGAGGAAATCCAAAAGATCCGTGTGTATTTTGGTGGAATCGAGAGCATTTCCGCAACCCAAGTCGGGCAACTGACCATCGATTATATTTACGTCGGCAAATTGGAAAATCTGCCTACCCCTGCCTATACCGTTACCTTCAAGGATGCAGCGGGGAAGACCCTTGCAACCCAACTGGTAAACCGTGGGGAGACCGCCACCTACACCGGAAAAACACCTACCAAGGCCTACGATACCACCAACCACTATACCTTCAAGGGCTGGGACAAGGCTCTGACCAATATTACCGCAGATACCACGATCACAGCAACCTATACCGCCACAGCCCACAGCTATACCTACAGCAAGGTGGATGCAACCAATCATAAGGCGACCTGCTCCTGTGGCTATAGCAAAACCCAATCTCACAGCTGGGACAGCGGCAAGATCACCACTGAGCCTACTTGTAATGCAGAAGGTGTCAAGACTTATACCTGCACCTCCTGTAAGGCAACAAAGACAGAAACCGTTGCCGCTTTGGGACATAGCTATACCGCCAAGGTAACGGCCCCCACCTGTACCGCACAGGGCTATACTACCCATACTTGCTCCCGTTGCTCCCACACCTACAAGGACACCTACGTAAATGCCAAGGGGCATACGGAAGTGACCGATAAGGCTGTTGCCGCAACCTGTACTGCCACCGGCAAGACCGAAGGAAAACATTGTTCTGTATGTAGCACAGTTCTTGTTGCTCAGACAGTTATTCCGGCAACGGGACACACCGAGGTGATTGACAAGGCTGTTGCACCTAACTGTACCGCAACTGGTTTGACAGAAGGCAAGCACTGCTCTGTATGTAACACAGTTCTGACTGCACAGGAAGCTGTTCCTGCAACCGGTCATAGCTATACTTACACAAGGGTTGACGATCAAATCCATACCGTCGGTTGCC
>JAZSAO010000476.1:0-9163 GCA_045601945.1 Faecousia sp.
CGACATGGCTACGATCCGACTTATACCGTCCCCGATAATGGCGGCCGAAAGGTTGAATATGCCGAGAAGAAGGAACTCATGGACGGCATCGTAGCCAAATACCATCCCGAACTCATGGTAGAGCCGACCGAGAGCAGCGACAGCACAACCGGCGGTCAGAGTCAGCAGATGAGCGAAAGAGATACGCCCAGGACAACCAAGCCGCCCGTAAAGGATAAGCGATCAGGCGGCGGTGGCGGTTTGCAAACCACACCCAAGAGCAAGAGAACGCCTGCACCTGCCGAAACTGCTACACCGGAGGTGAACAGCGATGGGCATTCTTAACGACCTCTACAAAGCCGAGATACCTCACCGAGCCAAGGTGGTCTATATCTATCTCCACGACCGCATGGACAAGGAGAAAAAAGCATGGCCGGGAATCAAAACCATAGCCACAGATCTGTCGTTATCACGCAGTACGGTAAAACGCGCACTCAACGACTTGGTGAAGCTCGGACTGATACGAAAAGAGCCGCACTATCGTGAGAACGGTAGTGCGACTTCCAATCGTTACTATCTGCTATGAAAAGTTAATATCCCCACTTACAAGGGGGCAGTCTACCTACACGGTGAACCGAGGACGGGTTCACCGTGAACCCCCTTGAACTGCCCAATCTAAGAGAGATACAGCAGAAAGAAAAGATTATCTCCATTCTCTCTGGACTTGTGAAAAGAGTTCGGGTATTGTGTCCTGCTTGAAAGGAGGCGAGAACTGTGCCAACCATCATCGAAGATATGTGGGATAACAGCTTCTACCCAAGCGAAAACGCTATGTGCAGCAACAAACGCATAAGAGAGGTAAATCACTACATTGAACGACACAAAGCGGACTTGGAAAAGACCTTGACCGATGAGCAAAAGGTTATTTTCGAGAAACTCATGGACAACATGAGTGAACTCGAAGGTCTTTCCGAAAGGGCAATATTTGTGTGCGGTTTCAAGTATGGTGCGAGGATCACCGCTGAAGCATTGTATTCCGGCGACACAGCTAAAAGCGAGTAAGCAGAGAAAACGAGGACACCGAATCTTCGATGTCCCCGTCTTTCTTCTGCTGTTTACTTTTTGTTAAGCCCGTGCGCAATAGCGATAAGATGATCCAATTGCTCATTATTTAAACCCTTGGCTGCGTTCAGCAAATCCTTGGCCTTGGAAGGATTGCCCGAATCCAAATCAAAGAACTCCTGCGGCGAGATGCCGAGGTACTCACAAATATAGAAAAATGCCGTCATGGACGGAAAGCTGACGCCGGACTCAATGTTATTAATGTAGCTTGGACTCTGACCGATAGACAAACTCATATCCCGTGCCGACACATTCTTATTCAAACGCAAAACAGAAAGCCTTTGGCTGAAATCTTTTAATTCCATCTTATTCACCACCTTACTGTATCTAATTGTACTATACACATACCCTAAAACCGTCCAAACTATTCATTAAAAACCGTTGACATATCCAAATGAATTAGTTATAATATAGTATCGTGTATATTTTAATCAGACACAGCGTTGACTTCCCATTTTTATTCGATGGGCAACATGATATTGGTTCTGATTTGGCCGCTATACACACAGTTCGATTAGATAAGGTTGCTGTCAAAATAGCTATGTGCGAAACGATTCCGACCTTGTATGGTTTCTTTAGAAGCCGAAAGAAAGAGATAGCGCCGTCCAATCAAGAATAAACCCATCGGATCGTTGTGATTCGATGGGTAAAATTATTTTGGGGTGATTATTTTGAAAGACAAGACCGCTTGTTTCACAGGACATCGTGAGATACCGATACAACAAAAAAGCGTTATTATTAAGCGGCTCCGCAAAACACTTGTGGAACTTATAGAGCAAGGCTACTGCTATTTTGGTGCGGGTGGTGCCTTGGGCTTCGATACCATTGCCGCACAGACTGTGCTTGACCTAAAAGAAACATATCCACATATCAAACTCATCCTTGTTCTGCCGTGCAAATCCCAAGCAGACAGTTGGCCAGATAGCGACAGGCGGTTGTACGAACATATCATGTCCCAAGCCGACAAAATCAAATACACCTCCGAGCATTACTACCGAGGCTGTATGCACACAAGAAATCGGCACTTGGTGGATAACAGCAGCGTGTGTATTTGTTATCTGACCAAGGGATCGGGCGGCACCTTCTATACGGTGAATTACGCTCAACGAGCCGGTGTGCAAATATACAATATAAATGACAAAATTTGATATCGGGGTATCATAAAAGCCTTTTTGATTTCACGATAATACAACGACTACCTTGTCCACAAACTTTCGCAAGAACAGGCGAAAGTTTTGTGAAATCTCGTTAAACTCTATTGTAATTTGGCATGAAGTGTGATATAATACAAATGTTACTTATTTAAACTACATTCGAGAGGTGTACAAAATGGTTAAAATGTCTGTTAGTTATAACAAGCTCTGGAAGCTGTTAGTGGATAAGAAAATGAGTAAAGCGGATCTGCGCCGTGCAGCCGATATCTCGCCAAATACATTGACGAAACTGCGCAGAGATGAAGAAGTGGCTATGTCCATTATGAGAAAAATATGCGAATGCTTTGAATGCAACATCGGAGATGTTTGCGAATTTGTGGTTATAGATGACTCGGAGGTGGTGTCGAAATGACCGACCAACTTCTACGCGCCTGCAAGGAGTATGTAGATAACGGCGGTATGCTAAGTGGTTCGACCTTTACGAAAGTATCGATTCGTTCCTTCAAAATGTTGGATATCGACACCAACGCAGCCGAACAGTATTTGGAACAAAACCGAGAAAAGCTATTCACGGAGCAACTGTTTGCCTTTATTGACCGGACCGGCAAGCAAGACAGCGAGATTTATAAAAAGGCGCTGATTGACCGAAGGCTGTTCTCAAAGATCCGCTCCAATAAGAATTACATACCGGCAAAGAAAACGGTAATTGCGTTATGTTTGGCATTAGAACTGAATCGTGCAGAAGCAGATACACTGCTATCCTCGGCCGGTTACAGTTTATCTCGGGCAGACGATTATGATTTGGTGATCGCCTTTTGCATTGAGAAGAAAATATTTAATTTTTTCGACATCAACGAAGCCCTCAACCATTTCGGATTTGAACCGTTCTGAAAATGTCGCCGTGGCGGCGACCACGACGATGGCGAAATATCGTATAATTATAATGACCAAGAATGATTAGGAGGATACTTATATGAGTAAACCGAAGAAATTGAGAAAATTGATCAAGGCCGCAAAGATGCGTAAACCGTATGCGATGTACCAACTTGGCATTTGCTATGAAACCGGACGCAATGTGCCGCAGGATATTGGACTTGCGGTTGAGTGGATATCGGCTGCCGCCTGGGCAGGCTATGCTCCTGCGGTTGAATGGATGAGCGATATGAATTTTGACGACAACGCCGAAGTGCAGGCAAACGCCTGACCGTGAATGGAAAGAGAGGTAAAGCTATGAACAGCATTTTGTTGAAAACATCTGCCCCTGCCGAGAAGCTCCCGGTTGGCAGCAGTAAACTACTTGGTAATCCCGATGTTTGGGAAGGCTTTGAATGGCCAACAATTTTGGTTGACGGCGAGGAATATGACCTGACCTTTATGTGTCAGATCAACTGTGCAGATGCAGCTCCTTTTGATAAGGACGGTGTTCTCCCCAAGACCGGTATGCTGTATTTCTTCTATGACTTGGACGAAATGCCGCATGAGCCGAGCAATTTGGATGCAGCCCGTGTGGTTTACTTTGGTGGCGACATCTCTCAGCTCCATGAAATGGTGCTGACCGATGAGGACGGCGAAAGCATTGCCTTTGCCGAGCAAAAAATAGACTTTGAATGCGTGGAGGAAGGCTATCTCTCGGACAGCGAGCCTACCCACCTGCTCCTCGGCACACCGTCCCTCGATTACGGCACTTGGTATGAGTGCATTGACGGATGGCAGATGCTTTTGCAAATCGACTCCTTTGAAACCGAGGATGCGATGATAAACTTCACCGATGAAGGCGTGCTTTGTTTCTATGCAGAGCCGGATAAAATAAAAAAACTGGACTTCTCTGATGTAAGGATCATGCAGATTTACAGTTAACAGGAGGAACAACAATGGCGACATATTTCGATAGAATCACAGGACTTGCAGAACAGGAGTGGCAGGCAGCAAACGCTTGCACAGATGTAACGAAGAAGGATGAGTATCTTTTCCGTGCCGCAAAGTACGGACATATAGATGCTTTGTTTGCCTTTGCCGCCGAATGTGTCGGCACTCGTGCTGCACAGGTATCCGAAAAGGAACTGAAAAATATCTACAAGAAAATCAGCAAGTTTTCGGATAAGCTGAAAAAAGCAAAATCTTCGGAAGATGCTTTCGCCATTGCAGATAAGTGCCTTTCATGGGACGATAAAGCAGCACCGCGCTATCAATATATTCTCGGCAAAAAGGTTGCTCAATTCGGTAAGTTTTCTCTTACCATGCTCAATGCTGCAACAGCAGGCGATCCCGAAGCTATGCTGGCAGTTCAGGAGCAGGCATCTACAAATGATAATATTGCCGATTTCTATACCGGGCGCATACTGTATGCCGGTAAATTCGATTGGGATCAAATGCTGGAATATGCTTTTTGCGGTATGGGATTTGACTATTCTCCCTACTATCCCAAGGGCTTTGCCGATATCCCCGGTATGCCCGGCGGTGTGGATATTCCGAGCATCCGTGCCAATGCGTATGAGCAGCTTTTGAAAACACTGGAGTTTTTTGCCGTTCCTGCAAAACAAGGCACGGAAGAATACAAGGCTCGTTTCGGTGATTTTGTGCCGGACGAAGATACGGTGATGATTGCCCGCTATTGGTTCTATACCAAAGATGCGCGGTTGACCGAAAACAGCGAGATCACTGCCTACAAGGGAAAGGTAGTTGCCGAGATTGATAAAGCCATAAAACTTGAAAGGCTGAAAGCAATCGGCAGTGCTATGGAGGCGGAAGATAAAAAGAAAGCGGCTGAAACCAAAACGGTACAGTCTGCCTTTGGCACGGTAACGGTACCGGCGAAGGCTGTGACCACTGCTCCCGAAGCAGAAACAATATCAACCAATCCAAAGGCCGAATATCGCCGTATGGAAACCAAAAACGGCGATGTCTATGAGGGCGAGGTCGTGGACGGTAAGTATCACGGCAAAGGCACCTACACCTCCCATTTGGGCTTCACCTATGTCGGAGATTTTCTGAATAATACAATGACCGGCAAAGCGCATTTGACCGGACCGGATGGAACTGTCTATGAAGGCGATTTTCTAAACGGGAAACGAAACGGTAAAGGAAAAGTCACTTCCCCCGAAGGCTGGACCTACGAGGGCGACTGGGCAGAGGACAAAAAGACCGGCAAAGGAAAGTTTACCTATAAAAACGGCGACACCTATGAGGGTGACCTTGTGGATGGCGTGCGTGAAGGGCAAGGATTGTATGTTTACGCAAGTGGAAATACCTATGAGGGACAATGGAAGAATGATATAAAACACGGCCACGGTATTGAAACCAAATATTCTCACGGTTTTCACGCTGACTATCAAGTGGATGAAGGCGAATGGATAGACGGTAAAAAGGAAGGCAGATTTGTTTGGTATTTGAGCTTCCCCGATGCGAAACCCGGTTATCAACCGCCCAAACACTTAAATTACTACAAGAATGGCGAATGCGTGGTGCATTTGGCTCCCTATGACGAGAATGCTCAAACCTACGAACAGATTCTTCGCTTAAAGCAGCAAAAGGAAGAAGACGAGTCAAGAGCTTTCGAGGAGAAAAAGCGCAGAGAGGCGGCTGAAAAAGTACCGACTGTGAATTGTTCTTATTACACTGTTATGAAGAAGCCTGTTTGGATTTCGATTGATCCGAGTAAAATTGCGTTTTCAAGCAGTGATGGTAATCAATCCGGTTGGGGATTTTATAACGCAACTGACGGAGGAGAGTATATCGGTACTTTCAAAAATGGAAAGCTGAATGGATTTGGTCAATATCATTTTGCAAATGGCGGTTGGTATACCGGTGAATTTTCAAACAACTTATTCCACGGAGTGGGAATTTATTTTGACGGTGTAAATTATCATTTTGGAAATTTTGAAAACGGACTTTGTGCAACAGAAAGGCATTTTATCGAAAAACTTGGTAATTCGTATGATGTAAAAACCCAAGATGGACTTACACTTTACATTAAAACTTCTACTATGCTTGGCATAGAGACAGACAGAGTTTTTATGGGAGAAAATGCGTATTCGGAAAAAGCATGGGAATGTACCTTTGATAAGTCATCCTTGTCTGTTATTATGGGCAAAAGTGCGAATGGCGTAAATGATCCGAACGGTGTTTTCTTGTTTGGAAGCCCCGATAACAATGGTGAAGCTATACTGTATAGGGGAAATATTGTAGATAGTGCACCGTCAGGTAGAATGACTTTAAAGTATGTAAACGGAAACACTTGCGAAGTCATAATAAACGGAAGTGATGTCAAAACCATTTCCGAAACCGACTGGGCAGGCAGAAAAGTAAAATAAATCATTTCAAATGGAGACGGGTATATGGTTCTTTCAAGAAGCAAAAAGGAGCAACCGCAATGAGTAAAAAGGAAATTGTAACCGTGGAATACGATAACGGAACCTACACCGGTGAGGTGCTGGATGGCCTGCCGCACGGCGAGGGTAAAATGATTTGTAAAGACGGCAGTGTTTACGAGGGAGAATGGAAAAATGGATCACTTCACGGACACGGCAAGGCCAAATGTTATGAAGAGAAGGGGATGCTGTCCAGCGGCCCCTGGTATGACTATGCCGGTACCTTTGAGGGTGAGTTTGAAAACGGAGATTTCAAGCATGGCAAGTGGAGTGAACGAAATGCCAACTATGAGGGCGATTTCGTCGATGGCCTGTATGACGGCTACGGCGTAAAAAAGTGGAACTGTGGAGTACATTATTACAAGGGACAATGGAAGGAAGGCCTCTATCACGGAACAGGCATTCTGAGCGAATATGACGGCATCTGGGAAGGCCAGTTTGTCAACGGACATATCAATGGAAAAGGCACCTTCACATCAAAACAAGGCTGGGTGTTCACCGGCACCGCCATAGAGCATTGGGAAATAGAGGGAACGGGTAGGATCACCTTCTCCAACGGTGATGTTTATGTAGGAGAAGTTGGTTCTTCCTATAAATCGATGGGCAACTTATCCATGCATGGCGAAGGCACCTATACCTATAAGGACGGTAGTGTCTATAAAGGTGAATTTGTTTATGGCAGGCGCAAAGCCGATATAGATGCCGAGAAAAAGGCGAAGCAAGAGGAAGAACGCAGACAGGAAGAAGCACGCCTGGAGGCCGAACGCCGAGAAGCAGAGGAACGTGCAAAGGATCCCGTTGCCTACGATGCGGCAAAGAAAAAGGCCTATCGGGAGCAGCTCGAAGAAAAGTGCAAGGTGCTGTACGGCAGCGAAACCGATATTCATAAGCGATACGCTATTTTGAAAGAAGCACACTTTCAGGCTTTTAACAGCGGATTCAATGACCACATGGCGTGGGAACTTGCCGCAGGAAAAGAGAACTCCGGCATATCGTTTTGGCAGGAAGCCTGCCGCCTGAAATATGAAGTAAGAGCACTTTGCGATATTTATAAGGAAGAACTCGGGGAGGAAGAATAATGTTTATAGTTTGCAATAAAGAAACAGCGGGTGCTATCCCCCTGTTTGATAAAATCGGCGGGGAACAGTGCCTGTATGTAGCCGAAACACCCGATTGCGGTGGCAATGCTGCCAAAATAGAGCAGTACGAGCTGAAAAAGGTTACCTCTTACGATTACGCATCTTTTCAGGGCTTTGTTGCCGGAATGAGTTATGATGATGATGTGCGTGAGGAAACGGTTTCTGCTGACCCGTCTGCTGTGGTTATCGAAAACGGCGAAATTATCGGCTATATCGTAACCGGCAGCTTCTACAGATGGTCGGGATACAACAGCGACTCCCGGGACGATGCCACAAAGTATGAGCAAAAGATTTTTCTTCCCCTTGGCGGTGAGCTGCGGGAAACAGAATATTACAGCTCTACCACCATTTACGGCTCGGACGGCGAAGAAGATGACCATGTCAATTACATACACATGGCGTTTCAAAAGAAGGAGGTAACCGGCAATGAGTGAGAACGAAACCTTTGATAAGGTGCTTGCATTTTTGGAAAAGCGCAATGAGCGAACCGATGAGGATAAATTTCAAGAGAGCGTGGAAGCAAGGGATAAATGCCCCGGAGCCAATGCGGTGGCAGTTCCCGTGCGCGGCTATCCGTATCTTGTAAAAATAGACGATTTCACAACGCTGAAGGGCGCTTACAGCCTACATCCGGCAGATACGCTGTGGATTGGCGACAGTGTGGAATTCCCGGTAGCCTGCTACAACGGTTGGAAAAAAGAAGACGGCAGCGAAAATCGGCTTGCCAACCGCTTTGACCGTGGCATCAGCACCTTTAGAGGAACCTGCCTGTATTTCGGTTGGGAGAACGGTGCTTCCGCACCGCTCACCTATGAGCAGGCAAACGCTCTTTGCGATTTTATCACGCCTTACCGCATCCGGATGGACAGAGGCGACAGATAAGGAGAATCTATATGATAACAACTTGCAGATATTGCGGCTCAAAGAACATTACAACATTAGGCGGAGAAGACGGGGATCCTTTTAACAGATGCCCGGCTCCCATGAGCGTTGTTTGCTGTGATTGCGGAAAAAAGCTTTGGGACGAGGAGGAGTCGGACGGAGCGATACCGAAGACCTCGGAACAGCGGGAGAAAGCCCTGAGCAAAGAAACGGAAAGAGAGGAATAAAAACGATGATCGTTTGTAAATATTGCGGTTCGCATAATATAAAAACATACAGCGACAGCGGCAATCCCTTCGACAGACATCCGGAGGTGACGGTCTGCGGCGATTGCGGACGCCGTCTATCCTCTGAGGGCGATATTATGGACACCATGTATGCCGAAGCATTAAAGCAATGCAGCGAGGAGGAATTGGCAGAAATCATGTCCGACCCCGAAATCCTTGGCGAAGAAAAAGCGGAAAAGGTCTGTCCTTACTGTGGTAAGGCAGAATTAAAGCCCTATCCAAGTCTGACAGAT
>JAZSAO010000477.1:0-6900 GCA_045601945.1 Faecousia sp.
CGGTTTAAGTTAGTAACCGCTCTTGCCTCTCCAATGGGAGAGGTGCCGCGACTGCGGCGGAGAGGGCAGTAGGCACCTAAAATTTGAAGAAATCTATGGTAGTAGGCACCGTTTTCTGCTCATCATCCTACGGACTCGGTACGTTAGGGGTAATCCCTACTGCCCTCTCAGTCGCCCAAGGGCGACAGCTCTCCCAGAGGGAGAGCCAAGGGGCTTGTGCGGACTCGCAAACAGTTCGATAAACAGTGGTTTATGGATTTTACAAAAGGGGCAGGCAGGAGCAGAGAACTTTTTCAAAATCCGGCTCATCTTCCAGCATGAGCCAGTTGACCTTGGGATTCCGTCGGAACCATGTTCGTTGCCGTTTAGCGTAGCGGCGAGAGGAGCGTTTTAATAATTCTGTGGCTTCTTCTAAAGAGCAATCACCGTGGATGTAGCCCATAAGTTCCTTGTAGCCAATGGCTTGCATAGCTGTGGCCTGTTCGGGGATCCCTTGGGCGAGGAGCGTTTCCAACTCCTGCAGGAGCCCTTGCTCTATCATAAGATCTACTCGTCGGTCGATGCGGTTATAAAGGGCTTCTCGGTTTACATAATCCAGACCGATCCAAAGGGGATCATATTTATCCGGCTTTTCTTGGGTCTCTAAATTATGCTGGGTCATGGTCTTTCCGCTTTCCAGATAAATTTCCAGAGCGCGGATGACCCGCTTTTGGTTGGAGGGGTGGATCCGCTCTGCGGATTCCGGATCTACAGCACGGAGTCGTTCCATAAGGACTTCGATTCCCTGCTCTTGGACAATGGCAGTGAGTTCTTCCCGGATGCCGCTTTGGGGCAGGGGAGCAAACTCCAGACCTTTCATAAGGGAATCAATATACAGACCGGTGCCGCCTACCAGAACCACGGGCTTTCCTTGGGACAGGAGATCTTGCAGAACCTTGTCTGCTTCTTCTACAAAGCGGCTGACGGAGTAATCTTCCCAAGGGTCTGCAATATCGATCATATGGTGCGGGATCCCGCGGCGTTCCTCTATGGTGGGCTTGGCGGTGCCGATATCCATGCCACGATAGATCTGCATGGAGTCGAAAGAGATGATCTCAGCCCCTGATCGGGCGGCGATCTCTACGGATAAACGGGTTTTTCCCGATGCGGTGGACCCAACAATGGCAATGATGGTATTTTTCATCGTTTGAACTGCCTTTCTAACTGGGAGGCGGTCATGGTAATGCAAATGGGTCTGCCGTGGGGACAGTGTTTCAGTTCCTCTCGACTGAGAACTTCTTTAACCAGAACTTCCAGTTCTATGCCACCGTTGTGCTGTCCGCCCTTAATGGCGGCTTTGCAGGCGATGGTGTGGAGAAGTTCATCTCGAAGGGTGGAGGGATCCAGCCGCTTTCCTGCCATAAGCTGAGAAGCAAGGACATTCAAAGTAACCTCTGCATCCTGAGATTGGATTTCGTCCGGGATCTCGTTAATGGCAAGGGTGCCGTCACCGTAATCACTGAGAGAGAAGCCTAATTGAGACAGGGTCTGTGCATTTTCCAGAAGGATCGCCCCTTCCTCCCGTTCCGGGGTAAAGAGAATGGGGGTCAACAGTAATTGCGACATCATAGGATCTTGTCGTGCTCGCAGTTTTTCAAAAAGGATCCGTTCGTGGGCGGCGTGCTTATCAATGAGCAGAAGGGTTCTGTCCTGCTCTACGATAATATAGGTATTCAGCACCTCACCAACCAGACGGTAGGGCTTTTCTTGAGGCAGAAGGGACTCCTCCGATTGGAGGATGTCCGGCAAGCTTTCCTTAGAAGCAGGTTCTGCTGTGGAAGCCGTTTCTATGGACGTTTCTGCTTCAGGAGCCTCTATGGGAGAAAGATCAATATCTGAGATCCCGATATCAAAGCCTGTATCCTCCGAGACGGAGGGGGAATCGTCAAAGGAGTCTATACCAAGGGAACTAAGCCCCTTCACACCGGCTATTCCGGGAATAGAGATCCTCTCAGGAGCCTTTTTGGAGGAAGGCGCGGGAGCAGGTGCGGATATGGGTGTAGGTATGGGAGAAGGTGCAGGTGTAAAAAGCTGTTCCTTCACCGTTTTTGAAGGGGTAACGGAAGGTGCGGAGGAGACCACCTTAGCAAAGGCCCGATACTCCTCTGCTGTCATGTTGCGATAAAAGTCTCCACGGGGAGAATGGAGGGGAAGTGCCCCCACGTTTCTTACCCGATTGTTCGGATCGGTAGGGGTGCTTGGGCCGGAGGCAGAGGCCGGAGCGGGCTCCTTGGGAAGCTTGATCTCCGGGCGGTCTGTGGTTTTATCCAGTGCCCCTTCCACGCCGTAGCGGATGGTGTCGAAGACATCCCGTTCGTTGAGGAATTTGACCTCTACCTTAGCAGGATGGACATTCACATCCACCAGATGCTCCGGCATCCGCAGGTGGAGGACACAGTAGGGGAATCTGCCTACCATGATCCGATTGCGGTAGGCTTCTTCCAAAGCGACGGTCATACTCTTGGAGCGTACCAGACGACCGTTTACGAAGAAGATTTGGGTACTGCGATTGCCTCGGGAGGCAGTGGCCTTGGATACAAAGCCGGAGAGGGAATACTTATCCCAACGGCTTTCCACAGAGATCATATCCTTGGCGGTGAGTTTTCCCAGCACGCCGTAAATGGTGCTGTAAAGGGAACCGTCTCCGTCGGTTTGGAATTGAAGCTGTCCGTCTTTTAGTATGCGGAAAGAGACTTCGGGATGAGCGAGGGCAAGCTTTTGCATACTGCTGATAAGGGCAGAGGCTTCAGCGCTGTCGCTTTTCATAAATTTCATACGGGCAGGGGTGTTATAGAACAGATCCCGTACGATCATGGTGGTTCCCTGTGGGCAGCCTGCCTCGCTCCGCTCTGTGACCACACCGCCTTCTAAGTGAAGACCGGTGCCAAAGGTTGCATCGGCAGTTTTTGTTAAAATATCCATACGGGATACGGCACTGATGGCCGCAAGCGCCTCGCCGCGGAAGCCTAAGGTTTTAATAGACTCCAGATCGGAGGCGGTTTTAAGCTTGCTGGTAGCATGGCGGAGGAAAGCGGTCTCCACATCCTCCGCAGGAATACCGCAACCGTTATCCGTAACACGGAGGTAGGTCATACCACCGTTCTGGATCTCTACAGTGATTTGGGTAGATCCTGCGTCAATGGAGTTTTCCACCAGTTCCTTGGCGCAACTGGCAGGTCGTTCCACCACCTCGCCGGCGGCGATCAGATCCGCCAGATGGGGAGATAATTGTTGGATCTTAGACATAGATATACCTCCATAGGTCCTCAAGGGTCAGGAGAGAATGAGTATGGTACTATATAGATTCAGAATGCCGTGAAGGCAAATGGGAGCCCAAATGCTCTGACTCCGTTGGTAACTCCAACACAGAACAAAGGCGGCGGGCAGATACTGTAAAAAGGAAAACAGCAGGAGGGACCAATGCTGCATACCGATAAAGCCTGTAACATGAAGTGCGGAAAAAACGGTCATGGATACTGCATATGCAAGGAAGGGACTCCTCTTGCAAAGGGGTGCAAAAATGGTTCCGCGCAGCAGAAGTTCCTCTATAAAGGGGGTAAACAGGACGACATTCAGAATCATGATCCCTTTGTAATTTTCCAAGAAGCTGTTTATCAGTTCCTGATTCATATTGGAGGGAGTCTCCGGAAGGAACGGTGCCAAAAAAGAAAGCAGGAGCCCCCAAAGGTTGCCGATAGCCTGTGATCCGAGAAAACCGAAAAAGCAGGTCATGAGCAGAAAGAGGAAGGGAACTCTGGAACGGAACAGAAAGTTTCGGAATACGATTAGTACCAACAAGAAGCAAAGAACAGTGACGGTAAGGTCAAACAGAAACTGATTCTGCAGGCTGTTCTCTTGAAAAAAGGGAAATAAGATCAGAAGATAGGGGAGGAACAGGAAGGCTACCCAACACAGCAAACCTCCTTGCAACTCCTTTCGATTCGGGGCGATTAAGTTACGATTTTGAAATATAATCATAATAGTAGTTATAAGTTATAAAGAAATGTAAAGTGTGTGGAAACTTAAAGCATTTGCTTCAGTTCGTACAGGGCGTTCATGGCTTCGATGGGGGTGAGGGTCTCAACGGCGATGGTTTCCAGCTTCTTTCGCAGGGCATCATTGGCCATGGAAGTAATGGAGATCTGATCCTCGGCAGCAACGGTTACGGTACGGACGGCACCCCCTTCTTCCAATTCCTTGAGAAGTTCGCGAGCACGGGAAATGACGCGATCCGGCAGACCGGCCAGCTTGGCAACTTCCACGCCGTAGGAACGGTCTGCGGCACCGGGGACGATCTTCCGCAGGAAGACGATTTCTCCGTTCCGCTTCCGTACAGCGATATTGTAGTTCTTTACGCCGGGAAGCTGATTTTCAATATCGGACAGTTCGTGATAGTGGGTGGCAAAGAGGGTCTTGGCACCCAGACGCTTTTTGTCGGCGGCATATTCCAGAACCGCACGGGCAATGGCCATACCGTCAAAAGTGGAGGTGCCTCTGCCGATCTCGTCTAAGATCAAGAGACTGCGATTGGTGCCATAACGGAGAATGTCGGCTACCTCGCTCATTTCCACCATAAAAGTGGAACGACCGCCGGAAAGATCGTCGGAAGCACCGATTCGGGTAAAGATCCGATCGACAATGCCGATCCGTGCCTCTCGTGCAGGAACAAAGGAGCCGATCTGCGCCATAAGGGTAATGAGAGCCACCTGTCGCATATAAGTAGACTTACCTGCCATGTTGGGGCCGGTAATAATGGCACAACGGTTGTTCTCCGTATCTAAGAGGGTGTCATTGGGGACGAAGAGGCTGTCTTTCAGCATCTGCTCGACCACGGGATGACGACCGTCCTTGATGGAGATGGTATCGGACAGGTCTACCTCCGGTTTGCAATAGCTGTTCTTAACGGCAAGTTCTGCAAAATTAGAAAGAACATCCAAACAGGCCACAGCCCGTGCTGTCCGTTGGATCCGTTCGGCTTGATCTGCGATCCGCTGACGAAGGGCAGTGAAGATCTCAAATTCAAGAGTGACGATCCGATCCTTTGCGGTGAGGGTGGTTGCTTCCAGTTCTTTCAGTTCCGGAGTGATGTATCGTTCTCCGTTGGTAAGGGTCTGCTTGCGGATATAGGTTTCCGGCACCATGGATACCTGTCCCTTGGCTACCTCGATATAATAGCCAAACACACGATTGTATCCGACTCGTAAATTCTTAATGCCGGTTTTTTCTTTTTCTTCTGCTTCGATTTTGGCAAGGGTGCCTTTACCGCCGCTGAGAATATCATGGAGACGATCCAGTTCCTCGTTACAGCCGGGGCGGATCAAGCCTCCGTCCCGAAGGGTTAGAGGAGCATCATCGCGGATGGTTGCGGCAATGGCTTCCCGCAAGTCCGACAGATCGTCCATTTCTTTCTGAAGGATGTGGAAAAGGGAACCTTCGAATCGACCGGTGGCAGAGCGGAGTTCTGTTAGAGGACGGCAACCGGATTCCATGGAAAGGAGGTCTCGTGCATTGGCACTACCGGTGACCACACGGGAGAGAACACGCTCAAAGTCACTGATATCTCCCAATAGTTCGATCACTTCTTGACGAAGGATGGAAAAACGGGTCATCTCGTGGACCGCGGATAAACGCTGGTTGATTTTTTTGGGGCTGAGCAGAGGTTTTTCCAGCCAGCTACGGAGCATACGACTACCCATGGCGGTGCGGGTTTTGTTTAAGACCCAGAGAAGACTGCCTTTTTTCTCACCGGACAGAGTTTCTGTTAGTTCCAGATTCCGTCGGGCGGCAAGATCTAAGGCAAGGAAATTGCCGCTGACATAGTATTCCAAGCCGCGGATATGGAATAGGTGGATCTTATGGGTGTCTCGCAGGATCCGAAGCAGGGCTCCGACACAGCGGCACACACGGGGGAATTCCTCAATGCCCAGTTGTGCGGGAGTGCGACAAAACTGATGGGTCAATGCTTCGCAGGCATCTTCCTGAGAAAACAGTTCATGGGAACCGGCATCTACGCAACAGTGAAGCTTTTCTCGTAAAATGTCTGCAAACAGACTATGGGCTTCCGGATTTAAAAGGGCTTCCGCAGGGCTGAATCGCCCTAACTCTGACAGAGCGCGATCCACGGAAGGAACCTCTGTAGCATAGAAATCTCCTGTGGAAATGTCACAGAAGCTAAGCGCGATGCTACTGTCTTCTGCCAGAACACAGGCAAAATAATTGTTTTTGTCCTCCTGAAGCATGGAACTTTCCGTTACGGTGCCGGGAGTGACGATACGGGTGATGCCTCGCTTTACCAGACCCTTAGCTGTAGCAGGGTCCTCCATCTGCTCGCAGATAGCAACGCGGTAGCCTTTGGAAACCAGACGGGCAATATAGCCCTCGCAGGAATGGAAGGGAACACCGCACATAGGGGTCTGATCTTCCTTTTCCTTGTTCCGATCTCGTGTGGTTAGGGCCAGATTCAGTTCGCGGGATGCGATCTTGGCATCCTCGAAGAACATTTCATAAAAATCTCCCAATCGGAAGAATAACAAACAATCGGGATTTTGTTCTTTGATCTCAAAATATTGTCGTAGCATAGGTGTCATTTCTGCCATAGAAAACACACCCCTTTCAAGAAATAAATTATGTTTTTATATGAATAAATAAGACGGAAAACAGCGGTCTGTCATAGAAAAAGTTTTTCAAATTTTCGTTTGTCGAACTGTTCATCAAGTTGGTATAGGCCCTTGCCTCTCCAATGGGAGAGGTGCCGCGACTGCGGCGGAGAGGGCAGTAGGGATTCTCAATTTTGTACCGATTTCGTAGTAGGCAGAGAAGTGGGGTTACGGCATGGTATCCACGATCGAGAATAGGAAAAAG
>JAZSAO010000478.1:0-2403 GCA_045601945.1 Faecousia sp.
CAACCTGACCGTCAAATTCTTTGACCGGTTCGGTGACTCCCAGAATATAGGCATCCTGCTCTTCTCCGTCACCGACCAATCTTCCCGGGATGTACCCATAGTTGATGGGATATATTATGTTTCCGTGGCGGTATCCAACCGGGCGGTCTACTATTACGTGAACAATCTGTCCGAGCCATTCCCGGGGGAGCAGGGGAGGGTCATGTATAATGAAAGAATTTTCCATATTTCCTCCAATGATAAAGGGTTAGGAGGATGCGCTGATCCGTTTAGTTGCAGCAATTCTCCATGAGCCAATTTCTCACATAGTTGCAATAGTCTTTCTCATCTTGACAGGAATGGAGAAAGTATACATAGCATTGAGCCATGTAATATTTGACGGCTTCTGTGTTGCAAGGTCGGTGCTTTTGATAGCCTCTCAGGAAGGCCTCCTGTTCTTCCTTGGTTTTTAGGAATCTCTGTCCCGGCCTCAGGAAAAAGGCCCATGCAATATCAAAGTCCCGATTCCCGTAGCCTGCAAGCTCGAAGTCGAGAATGGCACTGATATGATGATCCTTCCACAGTACGTTGGCATAATGGAAATCACCGTGACAAAATACCTGTTCGATTTCCCCCGGGTTTTGGGAAAAGAAGCCGGATAAGGAGGTCAGGTTCAACTGTTCTAACAATTCCTCCGAAGGGCGATGATAAAATTTTCTGTCTGCCTGAGGCTTTGCGGAAATCGTAAGGGAATGAATGTGGCTCAGAGCTTCTCCGTATTCTTCCATATAGGATAGAGAAGGCAGACCCTCATTTTCCCCCACGATGGTTGACAAACGCAATCCCAGCAACTCAGCGGTAACAGAAAAGGCCCCTTTGTTCCTGTCATAATCCAATACCTTTGGGTAGACAGGGACATTCAACTGCGACAGGATGTAAACTTCGTTGTCGATAGCGGCGTCCGGTCGTCGGGCAACTTTGAGATAAGCTGTAACAGGCTTTCCGTTATCTGTCCCCTTCAAATGAAATACATCGTTTCCGGCGTGGGGATAGCCTAAAATCTCCTTCGGCCGGAAGGTGTTGTAGCGCAGTGCAAAGGGGTCTGCGGCTTCTCGCCATTTGGACGGGTGGGTGAAGGTGGGCTCTGTGTGCTACATTGCATGCCTCCTGATTCTGATTACTTGTGCTCCAAATTTCTGCCGGATGAAGTCCGGGGATCGAAAATGGGGCATATATGTTCATCCATGTGCTATTCGGCTGAGAATTCAAGGACTCCCGTTTTGTGCAATGGAGAAGCTTTTTTCTACCGGTGTGGGAGACACAGTTCCCACGCAATAGGTGATGAGAACGGTATTTTCATCTGTGAATGTTCCTGCCTTGATACAATCCGCCACATTGGGGGAAGCATCGTCTAAGGGAATGCGATACTCTGCGTCCGTGGGGCTGAAGATATTCTGCAGGCTGACGCTGTGCTTTTGATCCTCGTACATTCCGCATAGAACATAGGGACCCTGTGCATCCAATACATAATGGAAGGTGTCCGAGACAAGGCCCTTTTCCACATCGCAGAACACCGCCCAATTGGTGGACCGCCCGGTTCCCGTTTGTGTTACCAGACCGTAGACCCCGGGAGAGACCTCCCAAATCTCCGGCACCCGACTGGTGCATTCGATCCGGTAGAGGACATTTCCCTCTTGATCGTAAACCGTATAGGTGCGGAGGAAGCTGTTTCGGGCGATTTTGATATGGGGAGATTGGTCTGAAGGGGTTTCCGTTGAAATTTCTACCAGAACCGCTTCTTCCGGGGAGAAATAGACTTCCAAGCTACTGCTGAGGCCGGAGGCCCACATGGCTCGTTCAAAGGAAATGTCCTCCAAATTGCTCAGGTATACATAGGTGGTATCTGCCACGGCATTGGGCATCCGTCCGGTGATCACAAGGCGATATTTGTAAAAATAGCCATTATACTGCCATGTTCCGTCAGTGTTCTGATAGTAGGTTCTGAAATTTCCGTGAATGGTCTTGAGGGGACCGGAATCGAAATAGCCGTCTTCCGGTTTGGCGATCCTTTGGGAAGCGAAGGGAGAATCCAATCCCTGTTCGCCCCAATAGAGAACATCCTGTGTATCACTGTAAATGACAATATTTCCATCGTCAATTGCCATGGTCAGATAGGTTTCCTCGTTTGTATCCTTTCGTGCCAATATTCCTTGGCCTTCCTCGGTGATTTCAAAGCGTAATGTGGTCCAGGGACAGGTGAAAATGTTGAAATATTCCGGTTCTCCATTTTCAAAAACAGTGATGGAAAATGTGAATATACCGGAGGTAGGGCCGTAACCCATAAAACAATGCTCTTCTTTTCCGTCACCGTCTATATCTAAGATCCCTTCATCCATGATAAAAGATAGGGGGGCAGTGTATACG
>JAZSAO010000479.1:0-1857 GCA_045601945.1 Faecousia sp.
TACCCCCCCTTAAATCCTCCCGCTACCAACGCAGAAGGACAACAGGAACCCGTTCTCGCACAAATCTACACGCAGGATAACATGAACATTCGGGTCTACACCACCCCCGAAGCGATCCAACTGTATCAGACTACCTACGATCCTTCTTCTGTCCCCGGTCCCGTAGATATTTATGGCAAGCCCATGGTGGATCAGGAAACCCAACCTACGGAAACCACCGAATCTACGGCTGAGTCCACAGAGGAAACCGAGGCAGAAAGCACCCAGCCCTCTACTCAGCCCGATGCCGATGCTCCCGAAACCGAAGACGGCACCCCCTATATTCTGGATAAGACCATCGTTCTGCCTGCATCACAGGTAAACCTAACGCTTGATCTAAGTGCAGCTGTAGAAGCCGCTTATGCCATGGGCAGAGAGACCGAGGTCGACGAAGATCGGGTAGATGTAGATCTGGAATCCTACCTGACTCTGGATAATGCCTACATTCTGGATGTTCTGGACAGCACCTATGAAGATACCCTGCTGGAAGGTGCGCAGACCGCAGTAGAAAAGAGCAAAACCACCATTGTACAGACCGAAGAAGACGAATCCAAAGAAGTGGAAGTCGATTGTCTGGTCGTTACCTTCGGCACCATGAGTCGCAAGCTGGATACCGAGACCCTGTACGATCAGATCTTGGACGCCTATTCCGCAGGCATCTTTGATCTGCAGGTACAGTATGAAGAAACCCTCCCCTCTGCATTGGATCTGGACGAGTTGTACAAGACCAACGGCTGTACCCTTCCCATCAATGCTGTTTGTGACGAGAAGACCTTTGAGATCACCCCCGAAACCATGGGCTACGGCTTCCTCATGTCCGATGCCGTTGCCCTTGCAGAAAACGCAAAACCCGGTGATCAAATCACCTTGACCCTTACAGATCTGAAGCCCCAGCATACCAAAGCAGATATGGAAAAACTGCTGTTCAGTGATATTCTGGGTAGCTGTGTCAGTCCTCATGTGTATAACCCCACTCGTACCCGTAATCTGGAGCTGGCCAGCCAAGCTATCAACGGCACCATTCTCCTGCCCGGCGAGGAATTCTCTTTCAACCGCGTTGTTGGTGAAAGGACCGCCGCAAAGGGATATGGAGAAGCCGGTGTTTATGTTGGCGGCAGAACAGAGAATCAGTTGGGTGGTGGTGTCTGTCAAGTTGCTTCTGCCATCTATTACAGCTGTCTGAAAGCTGATCTGAAGATCACCGAGCGTTACGAACATCAGTACACGCCCACTTACGTTCCTTGGGGCATGGATGCCACCATTTATTGGGGCGCATTGGATTATCGCTTTATTAACAACACACCTTATCCCATCCGGATCGAAGCTTCTGTCCATGACGGAGCAGTCTACATCAATCTGGTAGGAACGGAAACCAGAAACTATACCGTTAAGCTGGACTACTCCATTGTTGACGAGGATCCCTCCGAAGAGGTCACCCTTTATATTCACCCGGATATGAAGGACTATAGCAAGTTCAAGGACTACAAAACCGGTGAAACCGTACAGACCGCATATGATGGCTACACCGTTAAGACCTATATGTACAAGTATGATCTGGACGGTAACCATATTGAGACCATTTGGATCAATACCTCTAAGTATGATCGCCGTGACCGTGAGATTGCCCATGTTCTGGATCCCTCCAGACCCATGAAGGAGCAGATCGAGGAAATCGAAAATCCCACAGAGCCTACAGAGCCTCCTACAGAGCCTACGGAACCTCCTACAGAGCCTACGGAACCTCCTACAGAGCCTACGGAGCCTCCCACAGATCCTACGGACCCCCCTACAGAAGTTCCCACAGATCCTACGGACCCC
>JAZSAO010000480.1:0-2569 GCA_045601945.1 Faecousia sp.
ATCTATTCAGCATATTGTAGCAATAGTCTGCAATAGAATAGTCTTTGCTCTCGGAGGAATAGAGTTTTCCGTCATGGTAGGCATAGAGGGTTGCGGTAACGGTATCTCCCGTACGATGGGGCGCAATGTTCTTATAGGCAAAGGACAATCTGCCACCGGACACAGTGTAATCGCGGATCTCGGTTTCAATACCGTTATCTACTACCACTACATAAGGATCGGAATAGCCCTTTTCCGTAAAGTAACTTTCTTCTACCTTATAATGGATCGCCAGATCCGTCTGGAGGGATACGGTCGCTCCGGCAAAGGCAAGGGCATCAAAGGCCGCGGTTATCTTGGCGTCCAGAACTGTGCCACAGAGGGTACAACGAATCTGTTCTACACCATCTCGTCCCACATCGGGGTAAGCTAAAGTTTCCCACTGACCGGGCGTATGGGTACAGGGCTTGTACATATTCTCCAGAGCCTGGTTGACGATATCCCCCAGTTCACTTGTAACCACAAAGCGTACGGGTACAAATTCATCCTCAGGAAGCTCTACGCTTGTGTTCCTCTTGGTGGGTGTTCCGATCCCGGGGTCGGAAATGACCACCGGCTCCTTATAGCCTACGCGGATGTCGGTAATAGAAAGGATCTTATCTACATTGACAGTGTTCTTGACTCTGGGGTTGCTGATGATGATGGTGGTGATATAGCACTTCTTTCCGTCAATGATCTTGCTCTTGAAGGTATCATTCTCCAAATAGAGGTTGTAGTACTGCTGAGCAGAGCCTTGCACCGTGGTAGTGTAGGCCAGATCTTGACCATTGGCCGTATCCAGAATCTTAACGCTGAGCATGGTAGGATCTTCGGTAATAGCCTTAGCACCAATGTCCAGTCGGTTGGGGATATTGCTTGAGAATACCAGGAGCTGGAAGGCAACCAGCTGCTGAGGTCCTAAGTAAGTCTCGTTATTGGGACCAATCTTATTGTAGGTCAGGATATCGGAGGTAATGTGGTTTTCTACCTTATCCACCAGATCCGGGTCGGTAATATCCTCGCCGCCGGTTCCCTCACTTGTGGTGGGGGTAGTCACTGTGGGAACTTCCTTATAATCCACGTAGACTGCACCATCTGTCATGCCCGTGACACCGTTAAAGGTCTCGGCTGACAGGAGAATGTCTCTGACTTCCTTTACAATTACATGGGCCTCTACATCGGCGCAGTAGGCCGCATAGGCCACGGCAGAATCGGTGCCTGCCGGGGCATTTTCCCCCTGCGTCACATCAATGGGATCGTAAATGCGGATAGCATCCAGGAAAAACTGATTTCCACGGCTGAGGAAGTCATAGATAGAATCCACCTTGTCGTTTACCATGACGGAAACATAGTAGGTGCCATGATTCAGATCATGTTTGGAGTATACGGGGATCTGGTACAGATCCAGTTCACCCTTCAAGTTAACAGCAGTGTTAAAGATACGACTTTCCTTGCTGTAAGAAGGGTCGGTGTAGATCTCTACGCGGATAGTGGCCTGATTGGGGTCTGTGCGGCTGATGAGGTCGAAACCGGTTCCGGTAAAGGAGAAACGGATCTCTGTATACTTGGCAGGGTTGGGATTGGCATCGGTACGGACGCCATTACCCTCTGTATACAGGCTCACGCCGTTGGAGTAGAGGTTTGCTGTATTATAGGAGCTGTCGTAGCCGTAGGTATTGGGAGCACCCTCTCCGGTTCCCACATAGAAATAATCCAGCTCTACCACACCGGTATGATCGGGACTGTAAATATGCTGTATGCGGAAGCCTATGTTGGTAACTAAAGCCAGATCCCGGAAGCCCTGATGGAGGGGAATGGAAAGGGTAATGAAGCCATCCTCCGGAGTGTAGCGTTGGTACATAGCAGGAAGATCGTTGTAGTCTACATAAACGCCGTCAGCATTGTAACCGCCGAAGAGGAATACCACTCGAGGAGTTTGACCCTCAACGATTTGGCAATTCTTCACCCGGAAGCGAAGCTGTGCTACATAGGCATTGTCCGGACGGTACTTCAGCTTAGCTGTTGCCTCACTTACGCCATATTCTCCATATCTGTCTGTCGTCACCAGATACGGGCCATATATCTGACTGCTGCTCCCCTGGGCTCCCGTAAAGCCGTTGGAAACGCCAATATTCAGCAGACCCTTCTCGCTATCAATGGTGTAATCATACCTGTTGCCGTTTACAACATCGCTGGTAGCCCACTGACCGATGCCATAGGGGCTATAAGTATCCGACTCATCGAAGTTGTAGCCACCGTAGGTATAGTTTGCATAACGAGCCTGATCCTCAGGGGTATTTTCAAAGCCGAAATACAAATTATCCGTGGTCAATTTTACCTCATTGTAGGGTCCTACATAAATGTAGTCATAGGTGACGGTAATGGGCTTGTTGGAAGCGGACATAGCCAAGTTATACACATCGAATCGGAGTGCTGTAATTTTGGTTGCAGTGCCAAAGGTGATATAGCCCTCCAAGGTGAAGAATTCCCCGTTCTCGATGGCCGTTGCAGGGATCGTGCAATCAAAGGAGGAGGGTGCGTTGGCATTACT
>JAZSAO010000481.1:0-5258 GCA_045601945.1 Faecousia sp.
TAGCAGGGGAGCCCCTTCGGCCTCTTGGGTATCACTCCGAATAAAAATATGATATAAAGGAGAAAGTGGCGGAGAGAGTGGGATTCGAACCCACGGCACATTGCTGTGTCACCGGTTTTCAAGACCGGCTCCTTAAACCGCTCGGACATCTCTCCGAATCAAGCGTGAATATTTTATCATGGAAATATAGATTTGTCAAGAGGTTTTTTATAAATTCAGGGATTTGCTTCTTTCCTCGGAAAAAGTACGTCTCCCACCTTGCAGAATAACGCTCCGCAAAACAAAATAGGCCATAATCCGCTATGTAACCCGAAAGAAAGATAAACAGCACCTGTAAATAACAGAATGAAACTACAGATTCCGATTATTCGTTCAATGGTGTCACAGAGCGGAAATTTCAGCTGGGAACGCAAACAGCTTCTAAGGAGTCTTCCACCGTCAAAGGGGAAAAAGGGCAACAGGTTGTAACTCAGCAACAAACCGTTGATCAGAGCCAAAAGGGGAATTCTGCCAATACTCAGTATAAGCAACAGGAGATTGACAAAGGGGCCTGTGGCAGCCACAAGCATTTCCTCTCCATAGGATAATGGCACGGTTTGAATCTCCATGCCTGATGGTGTGCCGTAGATACCCACAACTTTTTTCTTCAGGAGCCAAAGCGTGAGAAGATGCCCACCTTCGTGGAGGATCACCGATGCCAAAAAGTACCAAAAGCTTCCGTAAGGATCAAAAATGCCGTAAGCACACCAAAACATCATGCACCCTGTAGAAAGCTGGAGTTTAACTTTCTTCACGGAAGACCTCCACTACGTCCTCAAATCCAATTTTCTCTCCCACATCGTCGAGCATATTGTCTACAGCGACGCTGACCCGGTTGCCCACTTCTCCACCGATCCAGCGGCCCAAAGTTTGCATCCATTGGGGATTGCGTTCGTTTAGATAGTAGAATAAACCCAATAGGACCATACATAATAGCGCCTTCTTTATAATCCAACGTAGCATTTTATCACCTCGTAGATCAGTATATGCCATGAGAGGGACGATTATACTTATTTCTAATAATATAGGAAAATCCCTCTTGAGATAGTATTTCTACCTCAAGAGGGATGATGGATTTATGCTATGGCAACATACCGATATAGGTTAGCCGAAAAATGCCTTTGCACAGTCGCTATATGCCATGAGTGCTTTGCACAGGGTTCCTAAGGTACCGGATTTGTCGGAGCAGTAGGTATCAATGCTGTAGCACAGAGTATCGGATACAGGAGTATCACCATAATAAACCGTTGCAGAAAGAACCGTACGCAGTTCGGCAGCGAGGAGACCGTTAAAGTCGAAAGCGTATCGTCCGGCAGTGTTGGCATATTGGTGAGCCTGCGGTACAACAGCTTCTCTTTCTATACCCTTATAGTCGGTATATCGGATACGCAGGGTCAGATCCCCGGCAGAAAGGGCTGCATCATGGACATCTACCACAAATCGAACTGTGACCTTAGAATCCAGAATCAGAGTCTTTCCTGTCCAAGTGACTTTAGGATTGGGTAGGGTGGAGGTTACCTTGTTGTTGGAACCGAAGGAAAGGGAATTCAGATCTGTCAGTAAGGTCTTCTGTTCGGCTGTGAGATTTCTGTCTGCAAGATTGTCTATACGATAGCCCTTAAAGATCTGAGCCTTTGCACCGTAACGCAGGAGATTTGCGCACAGAGTCTTTAGGGAACGGGAAGCGTTGCTGTTATTAAGCTGGGCAGTAGTGTATTGTGCAATGCTGTAGGTATCCGTCTCGGAGTAGTAGGTTCTGCCACCGGACAGCATGACCAGTTTAGCGGAAATGACGTCTGCCATTTGCAGTGCCGTGAGACCATCGAGGGTGAAGTACCAATAATCACCCTTGTTGACAGGGGAGAGCCTTACCTTTTTGTCGGTAATATAGGTATTTCCCTCGTAGATGGGGACATAGCACTCTAAGAAGAAGCTGTCGTAACCCTCTAAGTACCTCTTTCTAAGGATAAAGTTAATAGCAATATCACTGGTCAGATTCAAGCTATGCCCGATTTTAGCATCCGGATCTACAACGGGAGTCTCATTGACTACTTTCACAAAATGCTTTGTAGCAGGCAAGGTGTCTCTGTCTACTATGAAGGATACAGGAGCAACCTCGGTCTCAGCGTTCCGTTTTGCAACCTCCGGATCGTTGGGACTGTCATCCATGGAAGGCCCTTCGGGATTCCACTGATAAGCAACCTTCACATCCGTCAGGGAAATTACGTTCTTGCCGCTATTGTCACCTGCAGGGGAATCGTTATAGAATACCAGATACATAGGCTGATATTCACCTGTTTCCGTGGCCTTAACCTGAACGTTCGTCAGATCTAAGGGCCGATACTGTGCTGTTGCACCGGATACGGTGAATTCAGACTGACCGGTAATGGTGTAATCTCCATTTGCATCCTTGGCAAGAATACCGACTTTTAATTTGCCACTACAATTGACAATGGTCTTTGCTCCAATGTCCAAGCTGGCAATAAGGCGGTTTGTGCTGACCTGAAGGTTAAAGGCAACGGCCTGTTTGGGAGCCAAGTAAACCTCGTTCTTGGGGCCTAACTTGTTATAGGTCTGCACATCAGCTGTAATATACTCGTCAGAGGGCTTGGGGACAGTTCCGGTCTCCGGATCTACAGTGGAAGAATTAACGTCCACAAATACAGCACCCTCAACACTGTCTGTCAGGGATTCAAAGAATTCCTTTGTCAGCAGGATATTGCGGATCTCCTTGATATGGGGGTAGAGCTCCCGGTCTGCCCGGTAGGCAGGTACGGCGGTCGAGTTGGTAGTTGTGCCTCTGTTCATAGGATCGTAGATCCGCACCGCATCAAAGTAGAACTCTCCGCCACGCTTCAAAACATCGTATTGGCTATCCACAGCCTTGTTGACCCACAGCTTAACAGTGTAGGTTCCATACTCAAGTCCCTGTACGGATACGACGGGGATCTGGTACAGTTCCAATTCACCCTTGTTGTTGACTGTCAGACGCTTTAGGGGCTCTTTTGCACCGCTCTTCCAAACCTCAACACGGATGGTAGCCTGCTTGGGACCGGTACGGCTGATGATATCAAAGCCGGTACCCTTAAAGGAGAAGCTTGTCTCCGTATAGGTTGCGGTGGTATCGCTGAGCTTGACACCGGAGCCTTCTACAAAGAAGCTGTGTCCGTCGGACAGGGTAGTGTCGTTGTTGTAGTGGCTGTCGTAGCCGTAAACCTGATCGGGACGATCATCGGGTCCAATGTAGATGTAGTCAATGGTGATCTTACCCTGCTTACCCGCGAGGCTCTCCATACCGCCAAAATAGGGGCGGATGCTCATGATACTGTGGATATTGCGTGCCTCTTCCGGAATCTTTAAGGTGACGGTGAGCCATTTGCCGGAAGTTAGATCGGAGTTGCTGAGGGAAATGCGTTGAGAAGCATCTACCGTAGGTGCCTCAGAGCCGGCACCGGCGGTGGCTTGCCACTGGAGCTTTACGTAGGGACCGACCTGACGTTCCGAGCCGTCTTCATTAAGAGTGGTTCCTATAGCAAGATTTTCCAGCTTGAACCGGATTTGATAGAGCTCCGCATTGTCCGGCTTGAAGTCCAGATAGTCTACATTGAATCTTTCACTGTTGGCTGTAGTATCCATATAGAGATCCGGGAATTCGATTTCTCCGTGCTGATCATACAATGGCAGTTCTTTCACCGCTGTAATTTCTGCTACGCCTAAATTGTTATGGATGGCAACAGATTCTATCTTTCTGTCGTTTGTCCACCAATGGATAGGAGATTCTAAGTCGGGATTCACATGACCGTAGGTATCGCAGGCATAACGATTCTGATCGGCATCCATATTGTCAAAGCCGATGAAAATGGTGTCTGCAGTGGGGTTCGCCTCTTCCATCTTGCCGATGTACAGATAATCCACATAGTAGGCCGCAGTTTCTTCGCACCCTGTCTTACATCTCAGATTGCGGAAAATCACGCCGATGCCGATAATGGTTTCGGAAATCTCCAATTTGTCTCCTGTGGAATAGGTGAGTGTGATAAATTCATTGGGATCGGTGGGGATATCGTATTTACGGGAATCGCAGATCTCGAAGTCAATGGATCCGTACTGATTCTCGTAGTAGAATATGACACCTATGGTGGGTTTATCCCTGCCCGGAATTTGTTCACAATCCTGTACGCGGAAACGAATCTGGACATAATCTGCATGATTAGAGGGGAATTGCAGGGGCATACGTTCCGGATTGGTATTCCAGGGATAGTAACCGGCGGGATAGTCGGTATTACCCTCGGTATAAGGAATAGCCGTTGTGCCGAAACGGGTTTGATAATTGAAGGGTACGTCTTTGCCGGGCTCGTTGACAACGTTCAAACGGATCAGGCCGTTTTCAAAGGAAAGGCGGTTCAAATTCTGGGGATCCGCCGTGCCGGTGGCCTTAGAAGCACCGCCGTAGCTCATAGCCCAATGACGGTTGACAGGGTCGTCAAAGTTATAGCCGCCGTAGATACTGCTGCTGTAACGGTTTCGATCGGCTTCCCTGTTGTCAAAGTCGAAGAACATTCCTGTTTCCGGCTCGTCCAAACGGAGCATAGCTTCCTCGCTACCGATGAATATCTGATCGATGATCACCTTGCCGTCTGCGTTGTCCTTACCCATGATGCTTCGGAAACGGAGACCAAAGTTTGTAAGGGTCACAGCTTCTGACTTGATCTTGTGATCGGAGGTCAGCTGGATCCGAACGGTTTGGTATTCATCTGTATCGCCATCATATACTTTTTTGATATCCTCGGCATATTGCTCTGTGCCGTTTTTATCTAAATAGTTATAGAGGAAGATAAGCTTTCTGTTGGTATCCTGAGGGGACCACTGGCAGTTTTCCAGCTTGAATCGAATCTGGATATATTCCGCATTTCGCAGATCGAAGTTTAGAATAGCGGTACCGTCTACCGGTTTGGAGCTCTTGTTAGGCATAATATTCTGATTTCCTGTGGTGGAAATACGGGGACCGCAGTTTTGCAGCGTGCTATTTGTGTTGGGGATTTTAGTAGGATCTGCTGCAACTCCATAGGAAAGGGTACCGTCCAGACTATTGATGGCGAAATCCCCTACACCGTGGGAGACAGCCCAAGAGGGATTATTTTCTTCCAAGTCAAAATCCTGATAGCCATAGGATGCGGCGTTATAACGCATAGCGTCTGCGGGGGTTCCGTCAAAGCCGAAGA
>JAZSAO010000482.1:0-2581 GCA_045601945.1 Faecousia sp.
ATTCCGACCGTATGCGCCAGAAATCCCAGACTTTGCGGAAGACCGTTACTACCCTCCGGGAACGAACTCTGCGAAAACTGGAACTGCAAAAAAAGGAATACGAATCCACCTTGGATCGGGAGCAACTGCGGCAAATGGGAGATATCGTCACCGCAAATCTCCATGCCATTGCCCGTGGGCAGACCCGTCTGATCGCAGAAGATTTTTACCACGACATGGTAGAAATCGAGATCCCCTTGAAGCCGGATCTCTCCCCCCAACAAAATGCCGCCCGTTTCTATAAAGACTATACCAAAGCCAAAAACGCCGAAAAGATCCTGACAGAGCAAATGGAACGAGCAGAGATAGAAGCGGATTATCTGGCAATGGTTCTGGAAGAGTTATCTCGCGCAGAGTGCGAAGCCGATCTGGCAGAGATTCGCGACGAACTGGAACAGGGCGGATATGTCCGAAGCGATCGAAAGAAGCAAAAGATCAAACCCAGCAAACCCATGGAATTCCTGTCCTCCGACGGATATAAGATCTATGTGGGACGGAATAACTGCCAGAACGACCAACTGAGCCTAAAAACCGCACGGAAGGATGATCTGTGGCTCCACATTCAGAAATTCCACGGCACCCATGTCATCATTGCCTGCGCCGGCGTGACCCCTCCCGATGAGACCATTACAGAAGCCGCTCAGCTTGCGGCATGGTTCTCACAGGCAAAAGAAGGGCAAAACGTCCCCGTAGACGTAACCCCTGTCCGTTTCCTGAAAAAGCCCAAGGGTGCAAAGCCGGGCATGGTAGTTTATGATAAATACCGCACTGTCATCGTTACCCCGGATAAAACATTAGTAGAAAGGCTGAGACAGAAGCTATGAGCCAAAACCTGAGAAGAAGGGTCCCGCAAAGAACAGGGATAACCAGCCCTTGGATCAAATATGTTGCCTTAGGAGCCGTGATCCTGCTGATCATTGCAGTTTCTCTGTATGCATTCCGCTACATGAGTCTGGATCGGGAATTCCACCATAATATTAAGACCTTTGGAGAGGATACCTATAAAGAGATTTTCTCTCTACAGGATACCAAATCCAAAGCAGAACCTATTTTAGCCTTTGCAGAGGAAGCCTTCTCCTTTGTTGGTCCCGAGTCAGAAGCCGCAGCCCGATTCGGGCTTTTAGCCCGTTACAGCTGTACGGAGCCCCGTGCTACAGCCGAGGCCCATTGTCTGGATTATATTCTATCCAATATCGAAGACAACACGGGCTATATATGGGTTGCCTATTGCCGTTCCGCATTAGACCCCGGTGGGGAAGCGATTTCTGCCTCCGGCACCGAAAACCATCGGATCCTGTCCCGCTGGACCGTAGAACGCCACGGCACCGACTCTTGGATCGTGACCCAAATTTGGGAAAGTCCGTAAAGAGAAACTCGTATTTAAGCTTAAAAACTGCTTCTTATGATGAAGGATCATAGGAAGCAGTTTTATTTGGTATTTTATTTTGTGGCAGGTTCGGCCTTCTTGCGGTGGAAGCCGGCGTAGATCAGCATAGCGGCTATGGTGAAGAACAGGGCCATGAGATAGGGTTCTTCCCACAGGCATTCAAAGAAACTCTGCACCATAAAGCCCATCAGACCCATGAGCATACCTGCACACAGAGGCTTATACTCGTTGTCTGCATTTCTTGCGCAGGATCTGGCACCGTTCCAGAACAGACCGGACAGCATAGTCAGCAGTGCAGACAGGCCTATAATCCCGTTCTCTGCAATGATCTTTACGTAATAATTATCTACATAGGTATAGACATAATCGGGATTGATCTGATTCTGCATGGCAACAGCACCACCATACATACCGTAACCCAAACCCATAGGCCATGCATTGGCATCGGACACGTAGCCAAAGGCACGATCCCAGCGGACACCTCTGCCGGCTCGCTGATTGGATTCTTGGAAGGCAGGGGTAAAGAGATATCCGATACGACTCCGAACAAAGGGTAGGAAGCAGGACAGAATTCCACCAACCACAAGGAGAGCAAAAAGCTTCCTATCCACTACCAGAGAGAACAGCACTGCCGCCACGGCCAAACCCAGCCATGCACCCCGGGACATGGTAAACAGACAGGCCACGCACATACACAGACCACAGAACCAGTAGAACACCTTGGTTGCCGGATCCTTTTCTGCATAAGCCATACCAATGGCCATAGGTGCAAAGAGGATCATATAGCCACCCATAACATTGGGGTTGCTGAAAATAGCAAAGACACGGGTACGAACACTGCCTTCTGCGGCATCGGTCCAATTGGAGGGGATCTCCACACCGATAATATATTGGTAGATACCGTACAACGCCAAAATGGTAGCAATTGCCAACATCAGGCGGTACAATTTCATAAAGTCCTTATCATCACGGATCAACCGCACCATGAGGAAGAACATCATCAGATACTGCATACCGGCACGGAAGCCCGTAATATGGATCCCCATATCCTTTGGGTCGTTGCACAGGAGCAAAATCACACCGATGACCAAGTAGAATCCTACCATTAGGCCGGAAGAGTTGACACGGCTCTGAAGGGGCTTTTTCTGTCCCATC
>JAZSAO010000483.1:0-5860 GCA_045601945.1 Faecousia sp.
ATTATTCAATCTCGGTCTCCACTTAGTGGGATTAGAAGAAGCCTGGCGAATAAAATACATAAGCACAGCATAGAACAGTTCCTTAGCCGCATTACAGAAAAAGGGCTGACTCGAAGAACCTCTACCATGGAACAAAGCTGCTGCCATTTCACGAGCATTGGATTGTATAGCATATTCACTATTTCCATCCGCCAAAATTTCGTCGAAAATATTCCAAGCATAACTCTTATCCATAAAGGCCGGACTATTTCCAATCACATAGTCTCCAGGACGACTGAACTTTTCGTAAAATTCCCCCTTAGTATCAAAGACAATTGCTATATCATCCTGTCTAAGATTCCCCAAAAGTTCCTTCATGGCAAAAAGAAACGTGTTAGTTTTACCGCAGCCGGATCCACCTAGGAGGAGAATATGTTTTGAAAATAACTTTTCATCTATACTAAAGGATCTGCCATCTCCATAGGAAACGCCTGGGAAATGAATCAAAGGCTCTTTAACATCAAATACAGGATTCTCTTTGGCGCTTGTACCATAAATGACCCTTTCCTTCATTGGTAAAATCTCCTTTCTATTCTTTTATAGTCAAACAATGTTTCTTGTCAATCCAAGTCCTGTCCTGAGTCGTTATCACTACCGGTACTATTGTCAGCACCAACATCACTCCCCTGCTCAGCACTGGAATCCTGTGTAGACTGCCCCTGTATAGAGGACGCAGGGGCATAATCCGATGTACTATTCTCGGTCTCGGCAGCTGTATTAGGAGTATAATCCGCATTAGCTTCAGAGTATACTTCTGTGGTCGCAGCAGGAGTAACAGGAGCGTAATCAGAGATATTTACCACATCATTATCGATGGAAGCTTTTGTAGCAGGAGGTGAATAATCTGTACCCTTTTGTGTTGAGGTGGTCTCTCCTTCTTTCCCCGGGGTAGTTCCGTAGGAAGACGTCGCAACAGCCTCATTCACCTCTGTATTTTCCCCGACAACCGGAGCGTACTCGGAAGACTTTTGTTGCTCCGTACTGGGTTCATCTGAAATATAATATGGATTTTTCACAGCTTCTTGCTTATCTTCATCCCATATATATTCCATGGTGGTATTCTCCGCCATGGCTTCTTCATCAATCTCGGGATGTTCAGACATGAATTCGTTAAACTCTTCGTCAAGAGCGTCCATCGTTGCATTACTTTCATTGTTCATGGAAAAATACTCAGCGTCTCGGGTTGTTTTTCCATTTTCATCCGTGTGTTCTATAATATAATAGCCAGAATAAGCAGTAGGTCTCTGTACATCAGTCGAGTTATGACTGCTGACGCAAACATAAACCTTGTCACCATTTCTGAGAGCCTCAGCCCATGTATCCTCCATGGATTTATATGCACTACGATTCAAATTTCTATTCTGAGGAGTAAGATTTTCAGCACCAGGAGCACCGCCAAATCGAGCACCGATCAAATGCCCGCCGTCATCTTTCCCCCAAAAATCATTTTCCATGCGGCGATCTTTTCCACCGGCTTCTACCTGTGCCTTCGCATCTCGTTCAGGATTGTCAACCAGTGTCAGTTGTCCATAAGCTGTCTTCCCGTTGGGCGTATCAATATATACATAGGATCCGGGAGGATTATCATTAAACAGATTAGGATCATTGGTTTCATTCATACCATAGTCTCCTCTCTAATTTGGAAGTATAATCTTTAGTTGATTGCATTGATCATAAGGTCGATTCCTGCTAATAAAATAAACATCAGTGCAAGAAAGGAAACAGCAGCTTCTAAGTGTCCGTTGAGCAGTGCTAAAGCCGCCGCAATACACAGAGCGTTCATTACCAACACTTTCCCAAGTTCACCAAGGAAGCCATCAACAACATGGTGTCGTAGGGCATATTTGAAATCAAAACTGAATTTAATAGAGGAAAATAGACTGGACAAAACTATGACAATTACAAGCGCTAAGATCTCTATGACAAAGGCAAAGACCATATGAAATCTTGCTTCCAATGCATCTGTAAGCCATTTTATAATGGAGGCAGTAATGAGAACACACACCGGGTGTAAAAGCACATTCAGAACGATTTCTTTGACCCTATACCCAAGGGTCCTCATATATGACTCAGATTCATCAATGGACATTCCTTCCGGCAAGCGAAGGAATATCGCACTCGCCCCTCCGATAATGAGGGGGCAAACCACTGTTAGTGCCGACAACAGGGTCAGATCCTTTACGATACCATGAGGCTGAATATTGTTCCATGGCAATGAATAGTTCAGGAGACCGCAGACAATTTCTGCAATGAACTTTGAAAATGGAAAGGACTCTAAAATTGACAAAAACACCTTATTCGTAATATCATCATTAAGAATCTTCTCTCGTAATCCGGAGATTGAAGCCAAAAGGACGGTTACAACAATGAGTCCAACAATTAGTCGGGTAAGCCATTTAGACATCGTCATCCCCCATTCTTTTTAGTAAAGTTTATAAGAAATCAATATTGGTTCCGCCACCGATTATCTCTTTTACTGTCACAGGAGTAATGGACAGCAACAAGAAATATAGCATCTGAGCAAGCCACGGTGCAATACCGCTCTGCGTAACAATCTCCACAAGGACACTGCCCACCAAAGCCGAAATCCCACCAACAATCAGGATCAGCCCCATGTCTTCCTCTTTTCCGCAGGCCATAGCTTTCACAAAGGCTACAACACCGCCCAAAATCGTCAGGAAGATGATCCGCAGGAGCATATACAGCCAGTTCATTGATGTCATGTGTCTCTGAGACAGCAGGTCCCGATCGGAATCCACTGCAGTTGCAGCTACAAATCCCTGCGTAAGCTGGGTTGCATCCTGAATGGGAACATAGATACCACCTGTCTTTTCTGTAAGCTTATTGAGCAGTCTTTGATCAACGTTGCCCAAACCTACAGCGGAAATACTGACGTGGGCAGACTTGTAAGCTTTAATTACTTTTCTGCTACCAATAAAAGCAGTCATATCCGTTGCGGAACCATCTGTCAGCAGAATCACACGGATGGAGTCACCGGAACTAGACAATCTTCCGCTACGAATATCTGCGAGAACTGTCTCAAGGCCGTCCCTAATAGCGGTTCCCGCACCAATAGAATCTGCTAAAGCCGTATCTGCCACGAAATCTCCATGAGAAACGGGAGCCATATCCCGAACGCAGATGGTATCATCGGCAAACATATAAACTGCATAATCCGTTTCGCCGGGAAGGAGCTTCACCATGTTGTTAACGGCGTTATATCGTTCGCACTCAGCATCATTGCTTTCCATAGAGCCGGACTCATCCAGCAGAAAAACATACGAAACCGGCTGATTAGCAATAGACTTATCAGCTTCATAGATCACTTCCAGCAGAGCGCCAAGACCAAACAGAATCATCATGGATGCCACCACGCCGGCTATGATCAAGCCATTACTGCTCAGGAATAAAAACGACTCATCGGATTCCCCTATACTATTCATGGTTATAAACAGAGCAAACCCAACAAGCAATGTAAAAATCAGGAAGAGCAGTCCGATCAGCACGGGTCGTGACCAAGAATCCACAAAGGAACTGTACAGAATGCTCGCTAAAATTCCTGCTACCAAGCCTGCTATCAGACCTACAATCAATACCGTTTTGTTTAATCTCATTAAAACTCTCCCTCACTTTGTTCTGAAAATAATGGCAATCTATGTATGATTGCGTGAACACCACAAGGGTGTTCACGCAAATCTTTAAACAATCAGTAATATAAAAATAATTACCCCAAGGGCTACCAATGGAGTCCCTCTAACGATCACCAATGTATCAGTAAACTCAAAGGGATAAACGGAAGAAGCTGTCTCTTCAAGTTCCTCAGTTAGGGTGCATACGAAGCACCAGAATACCGAAAAGAATACTGCCACCAAAAGCGACTTCCCGAAAACTTGGGGCGTGAAATCTCCAACAGGTAATTTGGCTGCCACCAGCAAAACAGGTACAGCAATACCAAAAAAGCAGCCCAAAATCTTATAGTTCCCCTTCCCTACGCTGATGCTCCAGCAGGAAGCAGCAGCAATAGTCAAAAGGATCAATACCACCGGAATATACGACGGAATATTTCTGTATTTTCCAAATATCAACAATATAATTATAGCTATACTCCAGAAAAAAAGCAAGGTTTTTTTTCTCTCCGGATACAGTTCCTTATAGCGACAAATAAAGATACCGTAGCAATAATACAACACAATGGGTAATATCAAAAGAGCAAACCAATCTACAAAAACAGGCCAAATGGTCATAGCCAAACACAAAACACACCAAAACAAAATGATCCAACCGCAATCATGGAATGGAGACGGTTTTTGATTCAGATTGGCAGTATTATTGTAAGCTTCCAAGCTCAGCAGAACCCCTGCAATTAATGCGCCGAGGACTACCTGAATCCACATGGAACTTTCATTAAAATTATAGGTCCAATATAATTCCTTAACATCACCAAAGGTGCAAACAGCCAGTATATAGCTCACATAGCTAAAAAGGGCTACCATCGTTCTCTTGACATGTTTTCCTGCAGCCAGAGTCTTCTGTTCGTGAATATAAGACAGAAGAATTACAAAAACAATATACCGTATATTATCATGTACAATAAGGAAGAATGCGGAATTTACTCCCCTCATGAAGACAAAAAGGGTAATATAGCGAAGAAATACGAGTACCTGCTTGGAATTATTCCGGAATAAAAGCTGTATGATACCAAACGAAATTATACCAATAAGAAACAAGCTATTGGAAAAACCATCTAAGAAACAATCTTTAAAAGTTTCCAGCCCATTTGTCAACATTTTAACAGACAGGGAATACTTAGGGATGAAAGTCGTAAAAAGCAACCATGCCAAAGCTAATATCGGAAGTTTTTCAATCAGTTCTCTTTCTCCCTTAGAAAAAATAGTCAGTGCGAAAAGCGACAAAACAACAATTTCCAAAATCAGCAATTCCGTAGAATAGGAAGCCGCAAGCAATCCGACGACCGCAGCCAAAACCAAAACGCCGAATGTAATCAATTTCGGAGTATTTTTTTTCACAATAGGAGCCTCCTTATCTTATATATAAGAAATAAGCATAAATATCCAGCTTAGGACCATGGAGTAGCAGGCATATCTGCATGAACCATATGGGCGGTCGAACGTCCTGAGATAGATAATCCAAGTGAATCCCCCTACAAGAGACACCCCAGAAAGAAGACTCCATGGCATAGACATAGTCTCAAGGAATCCAAATCCCACACAGACAAAAAGTGTGATCGCCACCATAATCCAACTCCACTTTTTAATCCGCTTCTCATTAACTTCCCGATATTCGAGAAGATCTTCAGAAATCTTGGCCCATGTGCTGCCATCTTTTCCATAAAGGGCCGTAGGATCTTCAAAATAGGCGGCCGCTTTGGACATATTCTTGTAGACCCCTCGAAGTTCATAATAAGCCAAAGCCCCCTTTGCCGGACCATAACCGAGTTCGCCGGCACAGAGGAAATATTTTTTTCCGTATTCGGTATTGTACTTTTTGTCGATGTCTTGGTAAAAAATGCCAAGACAATAGGCTGCATAAGCATTCCCCTTTTCCGCAAGAGTAATCAAATCCTGTACTTGAGCGCTGCGCATTTCATCTCCTTCAATGCGAGCAAGAATGCTCTCTACCGTTTCCTCTTCATCAAAGCTCATAGGCTCAACACCAATAACCGTTACGTTGTAAGAGTTCTTTAATTTGGGTATCCAGTACTCGTTTATTCCGGAAGCTCTTAAAAAGATACCAATATATTTTCTAACAGTAGCTGAAGACAAGGCTGAAGCGGCTACGGCTGTAGTGAAGTCGGAGGCCA